>CADCUW010000539.1:0-8232 GCA_902805985.1 uncultured Rubrobacteraceae bacterium | reverse complement strand
AAGGCCACTCATGACCGTCTCCTCCACCGGCCTCGACGGACCGGGCAAGAAGCCGGAGCCAAGCATCACCCCCGAGCCCGAATGGATAGACAAACCGGCCTGAAATCGGACTTCACCGAGCCTCTCGGGGTTCAGGTGGTGCTGCAGCCGAGCACCAGATATTCGTGCACGAAACTCAGAGCTTCTGGACTCATGGTCGGCAGAAAGCGTAGGCGCGCCAGGCGTCTGATGGCCTGGACCCTCTAGAATCAATACGGACGTGTGAGGTCAGAAACACCCAGCCGCCTGCGCTACGGTTCCGCGCTACGCTGGGCGATGAAACCGAGGTCGAGCTGGCGCTGGTCTAGCGGTGCTCAACCCCCGCGCTATGCACCCAGGCGCGTGAAAGGGAAGCGAGTTGGACGGGGATGCCGTTTGGGTCTCGGACCTGGAACAGCCGTCATCGCGCGACGCGGCGTGGAGCTCGAGGCAGAGAAGGGCGAGCTCCGAGTTCACCGGACGGCCTGTCTCTGCTTCGTTTTGGGCTTGTGGCCTATCGGACATCGCTCACGCACCCGGACCGAACGTAACACATCCTAGCCCCGCAAGGGGCAAAGCGGCAGTCACGACCGCCGCTTTGCCCCCCAAACATCCGCCCCTAGCGCGCGAGGAAGGCCAGCAGTTCCCGGTTGAACTGCTCGGCGTGGGTGGCGTTGAAGCCGTGCGGGCCACCTCCGATCAGGACGAGCGAGCTTCCCTCTAGCGCCTCGTGCGAGCGCCTGCCGCTGACCTCAAACGGCACGATCGCGTCGGAGTCGCGGTGGATGACGAGCGTCGGGACGTCGATCTTCGCGAGGTCGTCCCGGAAGTCGGTGCGCCCGAACGCCGCGATGCAGTCCAGCGTCCCCTTGGGCGAGGCGAAGGAGGCGATCTCGCGGTTGTAGAGCCGGGTGGGCTCGCTGGTGAGGTCCGTCCTGTCACCGGCGGTAAAGAAGTTCGTGGTGAAGGCGTCGAGGAACGCTATACGGTCGCCGCGCACCCCGGCCTCGAACTGCTCTATCGTCGCGTCGTCCAGCCCACCTTCGGGGTTGCCTTCGCTCTGGTAGAGATACGGCGGCACGGCGGCGGCCAGCGAGACCGAGGCCAAAGCGCCCATGCCGGTGGCGGAGCCGGTGATCAGGGTCGTCTGGGGTGTGTTGGTGGGGGTGGTCATCAGTTAACCTCCTTGTTCTTGCCGGGCCGTGCGCGCGGTCCGCACGGTCCGGTCTTTGTCGGGTGGCGGTGCCCGCCGATCCTTGCCGGTCCGCCCGTACCGGCCACCCTCGGAGGCTGTCCCCTCGGCGGCGCAGCCTCCGAGGGATCAGACCATGCCGCCGTTGACGTAGAGGGTCTGGCCGTTGATCCAGCGCCCGGGCCCGGCCAGCAACGAGACCACCTCCTCTATGTCCTCCGGCATGCCCAGACGCTCCAGGGGGTTCATGTGGGCCATCCGGTCGATGGTCTCCTGGTCCTTGCCGTCGAGGAAGAGGGGCGTGGCCGTCGGCCCCGGGGCGACGGCGTTGACGGTGATGTCGCGCCCGCGCAGCTCCTTGGCCAGGATCAGGCCGATGGCGTCCACGGCGCTTTTGGTGGCCGCGTAGGGGGCGTAGGTCGGCAGCGCCAGCTTCACGACCGACGAGGAGAAGTTGACGATCGCACCACCGCTCCGGACCCTTTGGGCGGCGAGCTGGTTGACCACGAACGTGCCGCGGATGTTGGTGCGGATCGTACGGTCGAGGTCGGCGAGGTCGAACTCGGCCAGGGGCCCAAGGATCATGATGCCGGCGGTGTTCACGACGACGTCTACGCCGCCGAAGGCACCCTCGACGGCGTCGAAGGCCTCGGCCATGGCCCGCTCGTCGGCGATGTCCCCGCCGACGGCCTTGGCCCGGCCGCCGGCGGCGTCGATCCCCGCGACGACCTCGTCGGCCCTCCCCTTGTTGCCGGCGTAGTGCACGGCGACGGCCATGCCGTCCCGGGCGAGCCGCTCGGAGACGGCGCGGCCGATGCCGCCGGATCCGCCCGTGACCAGCGCCACGCGGTTGGATGTTCTCTCCATAATGTTTCCGTCCTTTCGTTCGTGAGCGGGTTAAGAACGAAAGGTACCGTCAGAGCGTGACAGGAGCGTGGCGACGGACGTGGCGACGGACGTGGCGACGGGCATGACGTGTCTACGAACCGGCGCGTCGGACCCCGCGCGTTTCGGGTGCCCGTGACGCCTCTGGAGAAGAAGGTTGTGCGGTCGAGTCTGCCGCCCGAACGGCGCATCGATGCCCCAGCCGCCGCCCACCTGGAGCCGGACGCCCCGCGCCACCAGATCCGAGTGGAGGCTCACCGAGTCTACTGCTGCCATCGGCGTCATATGGCCTCCTCGCCCCGCCGATCCCGGTCGGGTGCGGCTTCGTCGGCACGAGGTTCCCAACGCACCAACAGGCCCCGCAAAATCCTATCCGGTGCTCTCGTGCGGGATCGCGCCGGATCACTCGTGTGCAAGAGGGCAGATCGGCAGGAAAAGCAGGTCGGCACCGTAAGCTTCGCGGTGGGGTCGGTGGCCCCGGAGATGCTTCCCCCACAAGCCGGAGCTTTGCGGCCTTTCGAGCGCTCAGACGGTCCTCCCCCTCCATCGACTGAGGTCTCAGCGGAATACGTCGACGTGGCGCTCGCACCAGTCGCGGAAGGTGCGCGGAGCGACGCCGGTGAGATTCTCGAGGTGTCCGGGGAGCCGGAAGGGCCACCTTCCCCCGGGTCGCGAGCCTGTTGTGGCTCTTGCGGGTCGATGGGATCTACTCCTTCCGGTGTACTTTGGTTTCTTCGCCCGGCGCGTCCTCGCGCTGATCGGGACGGGTGGGGAGCACGACGTTCAAGCTAAACGAACGTGGCACGTCATCTCTCGTCGTCTGGCGGCCCGCTCGCCGTGCGTGATGCGCGGCCCGCGCCGGACGTCGCGTCCGTTCGGGCACGGGCGGCTTCGGGGGAACGGGTGGCATCGTCATGCCCTCGAAGGTACCCTGGGGGCGTGTCGGGCGTAACGCGCCGAAGGACCAAGCGTGACGGGGCCGGACGCCGGCCCTGTCGACGCGGACAGGAGCGGCGAGGTTTCGGCCGCGTGTCCCGCGCGGACCTAGGCGTGATCCCAGTAGATCAGGGCACCGCCCCTGTCCGTGACGAACCGGATGCCGCCGTCCCGGCTGACCACCACCGCCACGGTTCCGGGCGGCGGGACGGTGGGCGGCGAATAGAAGTACTACCCACCACTCACGAACTTATGGCCACGTACTTCGTCTGCAGGTACTCCTCGATCCCCTCCGCGCCGCCCTCGCGCCCGAACCCGGAGTGCTTGACGCCGCCAAACGGCGCCGAGGCGTTTGAGACTATCCCCTGGTTCAGGCCGACCATGCCCGTCTCCAGGCCCTCGCAGACGCGCAGGGCGCGCTTGAGGTCGCCCGTGAAGACGTAGGCGACGAGGCCGTACTCGGTGTCGTTGGCCGCGGCGATGGCCTCTTCCTCGGAGCCGAAGGAGGCGACCGGGGCGACGGGGCCGAAGATCTCCTCGTGGAGCAGCGTTGCGTCCCGGGGCACTTCGTCGAGCACCGTCGGGCAGTAGAAGTAGCCCGCGCCCTCGACTTTATCCCCGCCGACGAGCGCCTTGGCGCCCTTACCGAGGGCGTCCTCGACGAGGGCCTGCACCTTGTCGCGCTGGGCGCCGTCGATGAGGGGGCCGACCTCGACGCCTTCTTCGGTGCCGCGCCCGATCTTCATCGCGTCCATGCGCCTGGCGAGCTTCTCGGCGAACTCGCCCGCGACGGAGTCCGCGACGTGGAAGCGGTTGGCCGAGGTACACGCCTCGCCCATGTTGCGCATCTTGGCGACCATCGCCCCTTCCACGGCCGCGTCCACGTCGGCGTCGTCGAAGACGATAAACGGGGCGTTCCCGCCAAGCTCCATTGAGACGCGCAGGATCTGCCCTGCGGATTGCCCGATCAGCTTCCGTCCCACCTCCGTAGACCCCGTGAACGAGAGCTTGCGGGCGCGAGGGTCGGAGATCAGGGGGCCCATCACGGAGCCCGACTGAGAGCTCGTGATCACGTTCAACACACCGCCAGGCAGCCCGGACTCTTCGAGGATTTGCGCCAGGGCGAGCATGCAAAGCGGGGTCTGTTCGGCGGGCTTGACGACCATCGTGCACCCGGCGGCGACGGCCGGCCCGATCTTGCGGGTCCCCATCGCCATCGGGAAGTTCCACGGCGTGATGAGGATGCACGGCCCCACGGGCTGCTTCATCGTCAGCATGCGCCCCGCCCCGCCCGGCGGCACCGCGTAGCGGCCCTCGATGCGCACCGCCTCCTCGGAGAACCAGCGGAAAAACTCGGCGGCGTAGGCGATCTCCGCCTTGGATTCTGCGAGCGACTTGCCCATCTCCAGCGTCATCAGGAGCGCAAGCTCGTCGGTGCGCGAGACGATCTTCTCGAAGGCGCGGCGTAGTACCTCCCCGCGCTCGCGCGGCGGGTAATTCCTCCACTCGGCCTGCACCTCGTGCGCCGCCCCGAGCGCGGCCATCGCGTCGTCCGGCGTCGCGTCCGCGACCTCTGCCAGGGGCTCGGCGGTCGAGGGATCCTCGACGGTCAGCGTCTCGCCCCCGGTCGCATCGCGCCACTCACCGCCTATAAACAGGCGCTTCTCGATACCATCGACAACGGTTCTTTCGGCGGTCTCGATCATCGCGCTCCCTTCGGTCGCTCAGGCTACAGGCATAAATGTTCCGGGCCTCACGATACCCGCTTTGAGGGTGCGCATGGACCGGATGGTGGGCTCGAAGATCGCGCCGCACTCGGCCGCGCTGTGCGCCACCCGGTGCCCCACCCGGTGCCCCGCATCGAAGTCATCGTAGAGCATGACGCCGTCTAAGGACCAGTCGTAGAACCTGCCGAGGCTCTCGCGGAAGCTGAACGGCGCGTTGCCGGCGACGCGCTCCCAGCCGAAGACCCACTCCCGGCGCAGCCCGGCGACCGCCTCTTCGCCGATCGTGACGGACGTCGCCTCGTTGGTGTCCTGCATGTGTTCGTCCCTTCAGTCGATTGGTTGCCGAGCGGGTTCCGCCCGTTGGCCGGACGCCGGGGTCACGCCATCGAATCTACCGCCGCGGCGTGGCAGGGGCGTGGCAGGGGGCTCCCGTCGGCTTCGAGGCGCAAGAGCGGCGCCGACCAGTCGAACGGCCTCTTCGATCACCCGCTGTGTGGCCCACGACGAGGGGGCGGTGCGATCGACGGTGGAGTTGATTGCCAAACGACGTACGGACCATCGACGCGACCCGCGAGCTCGAATCAGGTGCGGTTCTGTCGGCACCTGTCCTGCCAAGGCGATCCTGACGACCAATTGTACGAGAGTACGGTTGTGTCTAACATAAGGGGCGGGACAGGCGCGGGGAAAAGCGGAAGCAAAGAACCATGGCTTGGTGGAATACGGCGGGCGGTGGGGCGGGTGCCGGTAGAGTGCGCCTGCGGTTTGTGTCCCAGGGGTGTGGGAGTTTGCTGATCGAGGTGGTCACGACCAACTGAGGGCCAAGCCGCGGCCGGCCGGCGGTAAAGGATCTATGTGGCCTCCATGCTGGGTTA
This sequence comes from uncultured Rubrobacteraceae bacterium, assembly GCA_902805985.1. GTDB lineage: Bacteria > Actinomycetota > Rubrobacteria > Rubrobacterales > Rubrobacteraceae > Rubrobacter_D. Next base: position 2,602 of record CADCUW010000539.1, on the reverse strand, counting down.
GGGAAAAGGAGCGTGATGGGCGGTAGCGAGTTGCTGATGGGCGTGGACGTGGGGACGGCGAGCACCAAGGGGGTCCTCGCGCGGCCGGACGGGGAGATCCTGGGCATCGCCGAGAGGCCGCACGAGCTCTCGTTGCCCCGTCCCGGCTGGGCCGAGCACGACGCCGAAGGGATGTGGTGGAAGGACTTCACGGAGATCTGCGCGGAGCTTCTTGAGAGGGCCGACGGGGGCACCGTAGCTGCCGTGTGTCTCAGCGGCATCGGGCCGTGCTTTTTGGCCGCGGACAAGGACGGGCGGCCCTTGAGGCCGGCCATCCTCTACGGCATAGACACCCGGGCTTCGCGGGAGGTCGGCGAGCTGACCTCCAGGTACGGGAACGCGGACATCACCAGGCGCTGCGGCAACCCCTTGAGCGCGCAATCGGTGGGGCCCAAGATCGTCTGGCTCCGCCGGCACGAGCCCGACGTCTTCGAGAAGACGCGCTACTTCTTCATGGCGCACACCTTCGTGGCCCACAGGCTCACCGGCGCTTACGTCCTCGACCATTCCTCGGCCAGCATGGTCGAGCCCCTCTACGACACGACCCAAAACCGCTGGATCGAAGAGTGGTGCCAGGACGTGGCCCCGGGCTTGGAGATGCCCGAGTTGCGCTGGTCGACGGACATCGCCGGCGAGATCTCCAGGAGGGGCGCCGAGGCGACGGGGCTCCCGGAGGGCATCCCCGTCGCGGTCGGGACCACGGACAGCTTCGCCGACAGCTTCAGCGTCGGGGTAAAGAACCCGGGCGACGCCATAATCATCTACGGCTCGACCATGTCCATCATCGTGATCGCCGAGGAGTCGCTCCCGGCCAACAACCTCTGGAGCAACGCCCACCTCTTCGACGGAACCTACAACCTCTCGAGCGGCATGGCCACCTCGGGGTCCCTGACGGACTGGCTGAGCAAGATCTCCGACGGCAGGTCCTTCGCCGACCTGACCGAAGAGGCCGCCAACACCCCCGCCGGTTCGGACGGCCTCGTCGTACTGCCGTACTTCGCCGGGGAGCGCACCCCCCTCCTGGACCCGGACGCCCGCGGCGTGATGTGCGGCCTCACCCTGGGCCACACGCGCGGCCACCTCTACCGGGCGCTTTTGGAGGCCACCGCCTTCGGGGCGCGCCACCTCCTCGAGGTCGTCAACGAGACGGGCGGCGAGGGCGAGCGCGTCATCGCCGTCGGCGGGGGTACGAAGGGCGGGTTGTGGACCCAGATCGTCTCCGACATCACCGGCATCACCCAGAAAATCCCCGAGCGGACCGTGGGCGCCGGCTACGGTGACGCCATGTTGGCCGGCATCGCCTGCGGCCTGCTGGACCGCGACGCCAGGTGGACCTCCATGACCGACACCGTCGAACCGAACCCGGAGAACCGGGGGGTTTACGATGAACTCTACCGCGTCTACAGGGATCTTTACCCGGCCACCCGCCCCATGGCCCACGCCCTCGCCGAATTCCAGATGAGGGAAGACACCGACCTTGGGGAGGCGCCGACGAGCTGAAAGAACGCTGTTCGCCCATGCCGGGTTTGGCCCGGCACGGGCGAGGCCGATAGCGGCACCCCGAGTTACGGGATGGGCGAGGTGTAGGGGTCGGTGTTTTCGACCGGACGCGACACCGGCGGTCCACGGCGTCGGGTTCGAGACAGGGTTCCCGAGCCCGCCTGGGACAGGTCGAGCAGGATCCGGACTACCGGTGGTCCGGCCTGGGGTCCAGCCCGGCGCGGGTATCTAAAGGCGCGGTGGGGAAGGGCGGCGCTCCCCCGAGGGGATCGGTACATCCGTTTGAGCTTCCTCATGCCGCGCACACTGCCCCGCAGGGTCTGCCTCCTTCACCAGCCGAGCTACCCGTCTGCCTCCGCACCCGATCCCGGGCGCACGCAGCCCGGCGCGGTGCTCGCCTCAGCCTGGGCCCTTGTGGTTAGCAGTTCCGAGGTCACCCCGGGCAAGAGCCCGCCCGCGCGCCCGACCGTACGTTCGCTCGAAGCGTTCGCTCGAAGCGTTCTTCCCGCAGCGCTGCCCTCTCCCCGATGTCGATCGGGTCTTCACGGCATCACCGCCACCTTTATGCCCTCGCCGCTGGCCGCCAGGTCGATGGCCTCCACGGTTTCTTCGAGCGGGAAGCGGTGGGTCAACATCCCGTCTACCTTCACGCGCCCCGATTCGATGAGCCCGAGGGCCACCCCGTAGTCCGAGCGTCGCGAGCCGGTGGAGCCCGTGATCTCGAGCTCGTCGTAGTGGATGAGGCCAGGGGTTATCTCGGCCTGTCCCCCGCCCGACGGGCCCGCGAAAACGTTGACGCGGCCCCCCTTGCGGGCCAGCTCGAAGGACTGGTTGACCAGCGCGGGCAGCCCGATGCACAGGATCACCACGTCCGCGCCAAGCCCGCCCGTGGCCTCGGCCACGGCCCCGGGGAGGTCTTCGCTGGTGGGGTCCACCGCGACTTGGGCGCCCAGGCCTTTCGCGAACTCCCGGCGGGAGGCGGAGGGCTCGCTCACGATCACGGTCCTGGCCCCGGCCAGGAGCGCGAGCTGGACGTGGAAGAACCCTATGGGTCCCCCGCCCA
>CADCUW010000538.1 GCA_902805985.1 uncultured Rubrobacteraceae bacterium | reverse complement strand
GGGCCAGCTCCTTCTGGAGGCGGCTCGCCTCGGACGGCGGGAGGTCGAGGTCGTGGAGTTCGCGCACTTTCACCCCATCAGGTTACCCGCAACGTCGCCCGGAGAACCCGGCATAAAAGAGAGAAAGGGCATAAAAAAGAACCGTCCCGACCGATGGGATCTGGAGGGGGGAATGGTCCCATCGGCCCGGGCTCGGTTTAATCTGAATCTTACCCTTAACCCGTTACGATACCCTTGCCGCAACGTTACGAACGTGTTACGTGGTGGAAACACTTTGGTTACAACGGGTCTATCGTCAGAGAGAGTCGGCCCACACCCTGAACCTAAACCTGCGGTTTAGTATCTCTGAAGGGCTATTCTGGGCCTCTCGTCAGGCCACGGTGACTTCGGCTGTGTGGTAGCCCTGGGCTCCGTCGGTGCCGCCGCCGCCGTGCGGCGGGCGCTCTTCGGCGGTCTGGAGCACGCCCTCGCCGTCGGTGGCGCGGACCTTTAGGGTGTAGGAGCCGGGGCTGGCATCCCAGTCGTAGACGTACTGGCGCCACGTGTCCGGGTCGAGCTGGCTGGCGAGGCGGGCCTCGTTCCAGGTCTCGCCGTTATCCGTCGATACTTCGACCTTGTCGATGCCGCGGTGGGGTGCCCAGGCGACGCCGCCGACGGGGATCTTCTTGCCGGCCTGGAGGTTCTGGCCGCCCTTGACGGTGTCGAGGCGGGACTGGGTCTTGACGGGGCCTTCCTTTGTCCAGGTGCGTTGGATCCAGTACGCGTTGAAGTCCCAGCTCGTCAGCTCTATCTCCGAGAGCCACTTGGTCGCCGAGACGTAGCCGTAGAGCCCCGGGACCACGAGCCTCACCGGGTAGCCGTGCTTGACGGGCAGCTCGCTGCCGTTCAGGCCGAAGGCGACGAGCGCCTCCCGGCCGTCGAGGGCGATGTCGGTCCTGAAGCCCGCCGTCCAGCCGTCCACGCTGCGTCCGACGAGTTGCTGGCTCGCCCGTGTGATGTTCTCCCGGCTGACGCCGGCTTCCTTCAGCACGTCCGAGAGCAAGACCCCCGTCCAGCGCCCGTTGGAGACGAGGCCGCCGCCGACCGGGTTGGAGACGCAGGAGAGCGTCACGTCGGACTCCAGGGTGGACATCTCTTGCAGGTCCTTGTAGGAGAACTCGACGGGGTTCGGCACGCCCTTGAGGGAGAGCTTCCAGTCGTCCGCGTTCACCCTGGGGGAGGTGAGCGCGGCGTCTATAAGGTAGAAGCTGCTGGCGGGGGTGAAGATCTTGGGTATCCCCGGCACGTCTATGGAGGCGTCGGCGGGGGGCGGCGGCAGGGTCTCGTGCGTCACGGCCTCCTGGCCGCCGGCCTTCTGCTCGCCCCCCCCGGAGGGCTTGCCAGCGGGTTCGTTCGACAGATCCAGCCTCTTCGGGGTAGAAGCGGCCTGGGAGCCGCCGGAGAGCAGGCGCCCCAGGCCGAGCGCGGCGAGGCCCGCGACGAGCGCGCCGCCGCCGAGGGCGATGAAGCCCCCGCGGCCGACCGACATGCTGCCGCCGGTCTCACGCCACCGGACGACGGGCGAGTCGGGGCTCCCCGGCGTCCCGGCGGCGGGTTTGGGCGCCGCTTTCTCCGTCTCCCTGAGGCCCGCGGCGCGGAGCATAAGCTCCGCCACGACCGTTCCGGCGAGGAGGCCGCCCACCACCGTCGCCACCGTGGCGACCGGGGCGATAAACGGCTCGACGAACGCGACGGCTATGCCGATGGCCGTCAGGACGGCCACGCCGAGCAGGGCCAGGGCGGGGCGGCGGACGGCCACGATCGCGAGCAGGGCCGAGACTGCGAGCGTGCCCAAGACGACCGAGGCGATCAGGACGGGTATGTCCGCCTGGCCGAGCAGTTCGATGCCCCGCGTCACGATGCCGCCCGGCGTCCACTCCACGACCACCTGCGCTATGCTCCCGAGCACCGAGGGCACCAGCTCGTAGAGCCCGTGAACGAGCTCCGTGATGCCGAGGGCCACAACCAGCCCGACGATCCCCGCTATCGCTGCCTTTAACCTCATGCTACCGATCTCCAATACGCTTCCTGCATTGCCTTGCTCTTGGTGAAATAGAGTCTACCGCCGAACCATCAATAAAAGCTTACAAGCTCTTACAAATACATTACGATCCACCTCCCTGGCCCGGATCACCCCCCGCTCCTTGACACGCCCGGTCTTTGGCGCTACAAAGCCCTTAACAGGCGATGACGGGAACGAGTAAGGTCGCCGATCCCCGTCAGAGCGAGCCGGGGACGGTGCGAGCCCGGCGCGGGAAGCGGCCCGAAGATCCTCCCCGAGCCGCCGGCCCAAAGCGGGAGGCCGCGAGTCGCGGTCTGGACGTTAGTAAGGTTGGCCGGGTCCGCCCGTTAAGGCGGGGGCGTTCCGCGAGAGCGTGACGCGGCAAAGTGGTTCGGGCTTCGGGCCCGGGCAAGCGGGGTGGTACCGCGAGGGCTCTTGAAGAGGCCCCCGTCCCTGCGGTTGGAGTGGGAGACTCCGTCCGCCGGGGACGGGGGGTTTTAGTTTGAGAGGTAGTGGGCCATGGCGGCATTCGAGAAGGTAGACCCGAGGGTGCGGTTCCCCGAGTTGGAAGAGAGGGTCCTGGATCTCTGGCGGGATCGGGAGACCTTCCGCCGCTCCGTGGAGGAGCGGCCCGAAGACAGACCGTTCGTGTTCTACGAGGGACCGCCGACGGCCAACGGTAGGCCCGGCTTCCACCACGCGCTCGCGCGGTCTTTTAAAGACCTGATCCCACGCTACAAGACCATGCAAGGCTACAGGGTCGAGCGTAAGGGCGGCTGGGACACCCACGGCCTGCCCGTCGAGATCGGGGTTGAGAAGGAGCTCGGCCTCCAGGGCAAGGACGACATCGAGCGTTACGGCGTCGAGGACTTCAACCGCCTCTGCCGCGAGTCGGTCTTCCGCTACGTGGACGACTGGAAGGCGATGAGCGAGCGCCTCGGCTTCTGGGTGGACATGGACGACCCTTACCGGACGCTCGACGCCTCCTACATACAGAGCGTCTGGTGGGCGCTCAAGACGCTCCACGAGAAGAACCTCCTCTACGAGGGCTACAAGGTCAGCGCCCACTGCCCCCGCGACCAGACCTCCCTCTCCTCGGCCGAGGTGGCTTTGGGTTACCAGCAGTACCCGGAGGACGTCGTGGACCCGAGCGTCTACGTCAGGCTGCCGCTGGCTTCGCCGGGGGATGAGAACACGAGCCTCCTGATCTGGACCACCACCCCCTGGACCCTCGTCTCCAACGCCGCCGTCGCCGCCAACCCACGGGTGGAGTACGCGACCGTCGAGAGGGACGGGGAGCGCCTGATCGTCGCCTCGGATCTCATAGAGAGGGTCTTCGGCGAGGACGGATACAAAGTCGTCGAGACCCGCAAGGGCTCGGAGCTTGAAGGCCTGAGGTACCGCCGTCCCCTTGACTACGTTGACGTGGAACCCTCGGAGAACCTGTGGACCGTCGTCCTCGGCGACTACGTAACGACGACCGAGGGCACCGGCCTCGTGCACACCGCCCCAGCCTACGGCGAGGACGACGCCCGCGTCGGCCGCCGGTACGGCCTGCCGACCATCCACCCCGTAAAACCCGACGGCACCTTCGACGGGCGGGTCGGCCCGTTCGCCGGCGTGTTCGTCAAGAAGGCAGATCCGGGCCTCGTGGAGGTGTTGCGCGAGAGGGGCGTGCTTTTCCGGGCGGAGGAGTACGAGCACGCCTACCCGCACTGCTGGCGGTGCGGGACGCCGCTGCTGTACTACGCCAAGAAGGCCTGGTACGCCAGGACGACGGCGGTCCTAGGCGACCTCCTCTCGGAGAACGAGGGGATCAACTGGGTCCCCGAGCACGTAAAGTGGGGCCGCTTCGGGGACTGGCTCCGCAACAACATCGACTGGGCTTTGAGCCGCGAGCGCTACTGGGGGACGCCGCTGCCGATCTGGCGCACCGAGTCGGGCGACACCGTCGTCGTCGGCAGCGTCGAGGAGCTAGAAGAACTCGCCCTCGACCCCGTCCCGGAGGACCTGCACCGCCCCTACATAGACAACGTCCGCATCAGGCACCCGGAGACGGGTGAAGAGGCCCGCCGCGTACCCGAGGTGCTCGACGTGTGGTTCGACTCGGGCTCGATGCCTTTTGCCCAGTACGCCTACCCGCACTCGGGCTCCGAGGGGGTCGCGCACTTCGAGCGCCAGTTCCCTGCGGACTACATCTGCGAGGCTGTGGACCAGACGCGGGGGTGGTTCTACTCGCTGCTGGCCGTCTCGACGATGCTCTTCGGGAAGTCCTCGTACGGGACGTGCCTGGTGCTCGGGCACATCCTGGACTCGAACGGCAAGAAGATGAGCAAGTCTCTAGGCAACGTCATAGACCCGTGGGAGGTCTTCGGCAAGCAGGGGGCCGACGCCTTGCGGTGGGCGCTCTACACGGCGACGAGCCCCGGCAACACGCGGCGGTTCAGCGAGGATCAGGTCGACGAGGCCGTCCGCAAGCACATGCTCACCCTCTGGAACACCTACTCGTTCTTCGTCACCTACGCCCGCATCGACGGCTTCGACCCGAAGAGGGACTTCGTCGAGCCGGAGGAGAGGACCCTGATGGACCGCTGGGCCCTCTCGGAGCTCCAACTCACGGTAAAGACCGTCACCGAGCGCCTCGACGCCTACGACGTGACGGCGGCCGGTCGGGCCATCGGCGAGTTCGTGGACGAGCTCTCGAACTGGTACGTCAGGCGCAGCCGGCGGCGGTTCTGGAAGGGCGAGGACGACCGCGACAAGAAGGCGGCCCACTCGACCCTGTACGAGTGCCTGACGACGGTCACGAGGCTCACGGCCCCCTTCACCCCGTTCGTCGCCGAAGAGCTCTACCAGAACCTGGCGACGAACGCCGACGAGGGGGCCCCCGACAGCGTCCACCTCGCGTCCTGGCCGCTCCCGGACGAGGGGCTCGTGGACGAGGGCCTCTCCCGCCGCATGGCCGCGGCGCGGCGCGTCGTGGGGCTCGGGCGGGCGGCCCGCAACGCCGCCGCCGTCAAGAACCGCCAGCCCCTGCGGGAGGTCGTGATCGTGGACGAGTCGTCTGAGGGGGGTGATCTCGCCGAGGGCGTAAAGTCCTTGAAGGAGATCGTACTCGAAGAGCTGAACGTTAAGACCTTGCGCTTCGGCGCGGCCGAGGACGTCACCGACTACGACCTCAAACCGAACCTCGGCGTCGTGGGTCCGAAGTACGGGAAGCTCGTGCCGGGCCTGCGACGGGCGCTGGCCGGGGCCCCGCCTTCGGTGGGGGCGCGGGCCGCGGCCGGGGAGGCCGTCACGGTGGAGGTCGATGGTGACGAGGTAACGCTCTCCCCGGAGGAGCTTCTCGTGGAGCCGACCGAGAGGGAGGGTTACTCTCTGGCGCGCGAGGGAGGTCTCTCGGTCGCGCTCGACGTGCGGCTCGACGGGGAGCTCGAGGACGAGGGACTCGTGCGGGAGCTCGTCCACAAGGTTCAGAACCTGAGGAGGGACGAGGGTTTCGAGATCGAGGAAGGGATCGTCGTGGGCCTGCGCGGCAGCGGGCGGGTCTCGGCCCTGCTCGGGGGGCGCTGGGGTGGATATTTCAAGACGGAGGTGCTGGCGCGCAAGCTCGACCTCGACGCCGACGGGGGCGACGGTTTCCGGGAGGTGAGCGTCGACGGGGAGTCGTTGGAGGTCAGGCTCAGGCCCCTGGGGTAGAGGTTGGGCCAAAAGGGTATGATGTAGTCTCTGTAGAAGTCAGGACGTCACGCAGGGAGGTTTCGCGTGTTTGGCAGCAAGAGCCGGGCGGAGAAGTTGAGAGAGCAGGCCGAGGACACGTCGTTAATCCCGATGGCGACGCTGGCGGCGGCCTACGCCGGCGCGAAGCCGTTGGCAGAGAGGCTGCTCTACGACGACGATCTCAGGGACAACATAAGGGTCTTCATAGAGTCGGCCCGCACCATCCTGGACGAGGTCTCGGGTGAGGACCCGACGGAGATCGTCGGGCGGCTCTGGGACGACGACAAGCTGCGCAAGCAGGTCGAAGCCGCGGCAAGCGCGGCCCAGGAGGGCACCAAGCGGGTGCGCGGCCAGAAGGTCCGTCAGGGCGGCGGGGGCAGGAGGTTCTTCTTTCTCCTACTGCTGGCCGGCGTGGGCTTCCTGTTCCTGAACCCGAGGACCGGACCTCAGGCCCGCGACTTCGCCAGGCAGGCCCTCGGCTCGATCACCGGGGATTAGGGGAGAGCGGTTCCCGCGGGTGACGTCAGGTGTACGGGCCGTGCGGCTTGAGCGCCGGAAGCCTCCGTCCGACCTCCCGGTCGAAGGCCTCGCCACCCTCTTCCCCGTCGGAGGCGACGAACGCTCCGCGCAGGGCGGCCAGGCCGGTCTCGACCGCTTCCCTGGCCCGCGCGGCCCGGTTGTTCGCGCTCTCGCTGGGGGTACCGGCCTCTTCCAACCGGCGGGCCTTGGCGGCGAAACGCTCCGCCCGCTCGATGAGCGTGGCGTGCTCGCCAGCGTAGCGCGCGATGGCCGTTCCCACGCGGGAGACGACGGCCGGGTCCGGCGCCGGTTCGGGCGTTCGGCCACGAGGCCGTCCGAAGAGGCGGCCAACGGCGCGCTTCAGCGCCCCCGGCACGGACCTCGGTCCCGGTATTCCGAAAGGCGGTAGACTTCCCTCGCTCATGCACCACATGATAAACCGTCGGGCGTTCTCTGTTGTGATCTTGCTCTCCACCCTGCTCCTAGCCGGTTGCTCCGGCGTCTTCGGGGAGAGCCCGGGCGAGCAGGCGGACCAGGCCATCAACGAGGCGAACGGGGCCATCGACGAGCACAACAGGCTCTTCGACCAGGCGCGCGCGACCTACGACGACGTAAAGCAGCAGATCGAAGCCGGCAACGACCCCTCAGCCCAGCAGGACCGCATAACGCAAGCCAGGGACGACATGGAGCAGGCCCGCTCCAGGCTGCAAGACGCCAGGGACTCCCTAGACGGCGTGAACGACCTCGACGTCGACCCAGCCGTAAAGCGCTACGCCAGCACCCTCTCTGACGCCATGAACGCCCAGATCTCCGCCGAAGACCGCGAGATAGAGTTCTACGCCCTCCTCGAAGAAGACCCAGCCCTCGAGAACAACCGCGAAGAGGCCGAGAACCTGCTCGAACAGGTCGGCAACGACTACGAACGCGCGGAGCAAGCCTACGCCGAAGCCAGAGACCTGGCCGACGAGAACCCGGAACTCATAGAGTCGACGCAATGAGGTTCTCTAGGTTTCGTGGCTCCCGGTTCTAGGCTTTAGGTTCTAGGCTTTAGGTTCGGTGCTTCGGCGCGGAGGGCGTGGCACCGGGGGTAACCGTCGGAAGCGGGCGAAGCTGTCTCAGGCCCGAAACGAAACTTGACGCCTCGAAACCTCGGACTCGAAACCTCGGACCCAAAACCTACAGCGGCTGGCAGGCCGGGCACGCGTGCGTTCCGCGGCCCGCGACGCGGGTTTTCTCGATGCTCGTGCCGCAGCGGGGGCATGGCTCGCCGGCCCTGGTGAAGACCTGGAGCTGGTGCTGGTACTGGCCGGTCTCGCCGAAGGCGTCGTGGTAGGACTCGAAGGTGGTGCCCCGCAGGTCTATGGCGCGGCGCAGGATGTCGCGGGTGGCGGCGTGGATCTTCTCCGTCTCTTCGGGGGTTAGGGTGTTGGCCCTGCGGGTCGGGTGGACCCCGGCGGCGAAGAGGACCTCGTCGACGTAGATGTTGCCGAGGCCGGCGACGACCGACTGGTCGAGAAGGAGGCCCTTTACGTTCGCCTTTCTGGTGAAGGCACTCGTCAGGTACTCGACGGTGAACTCTTCAGAGAACGGGTCCGGGCCGAGGCGGGAGATCAGGGGGTGCTTCTCTTCTTCGCCGGGCTCGTAGAGGTCGAAGTAGCCGAGCCAGAGGCGGGTGAAGGCGAGGACCAGACCGCCGTCGAACTCGAGGAGGGCCGTGTTCATCCTGTCGGGGTCCTGCCATTCGGGGAGCCTCAGCACGCGGCCGGAGATCACCAGGTGGACGATGCCGACGACGTCGCCGAAGTCGAGGACGATGATCTTGCCCCGACGGCCGGTCCCGAGCAGCTTCCGCCCGACGAGCCTGCGCGGGAACTCCTGCATCTCCACGTTCGTCACGTCGGGCCGGAAGACCTCTGCCCGCAGCACCTCGCGCCCGGCGGCGAGCGCTGCGACGTCCTGGGAGATGACGGTCGTCTCGGGCAGTTCGGGCACTAGTGGTCCCCCAGTAACTTCTCGACGTAGAGGGCGACCCCGTCCTCGTCCACGTTCGGGACTACCTCATCGGCGGCCCGGCGCACCTCGTCGGTCATCGGGCCGACGGCGACGCCGCATCCGGCGAAGCGGAGCATATCCACGTCGTTGTCCGCGTCCCCGAAGGCGAGAACGCGCTTGGGGTCTATCCCCCACTGTTCGCAGAGGAACCCGAGTGCGGTGGACTTGGTCCCCTCCAGGCCCCCGACCTCGACGTAGTGCGGCAGGCTTCGGGTCACAAAAAGCCTGCCCCGGAACGCCCCCTGGGCCTCTTCGAGCCACCCGGGCACGACGTCCGGGTGGTCCACGATCACGAGCTTCGTCGGCTCCTCTTCGGCGCCCGCGAGCCACTCGGCCGGCGAATCGACAACGACGATGCCAGGCTCCTCGGAGCGTCTCATGAAGCGCAGGGCGGCCGGGCTGTCCGGGGAGGTGATGACGCGCCCATCCACGAAGACACGGGTGTGCAGGCCGCGCCCCGCGGCCCACCGGAGGACTTCGAGGGCAAGGTCTCTTGGCAGCGTCCGGTGCAGGAGCGTCTCCCCGTCCATGCGGCGGACCATCGATCCCCCGTAGCAGACTACGGGGTCTTCCCCGCCGAAGCCCAGCCTCCCGGCGTGTTCGATGGCGGACTCGTAGCGCCGGCCCGTCGCCACGACGAGGCGCATCCCGCGTTCACGGAGTTTCTCCATCGCGGCCAGGGTGCGGTCCGTTATCTCAAGGTCCCGGCGCAGCAACGTGCCGTCGAGGTCGAAGGCGCCGAGGTCGAAGCGCAGCCCCCCGTTCCGTTCCGCGACCAGAGATCTCCCCCCTCAAAAACCGTGAAAACCGGGCGTCTTCCCGGCCACCAAAGGTGGCTCGATGATACCGCGTCCGCGCCGTGGTGTAATGCGAAAAGGCACACGGGGAACGGCGCGAGAGAGGAAGAGCCTTTTGAAGCTGGCGGGTCGTATGGGACGGTTGGGCACGGAGACGGCGTTCTCCGTCCTGGCGAAGGCGAAGGCGCTTGAGGCGCGGGGACGGGACATCATCCACCTGGAGATCGGGGAGCCAGACTTCGACACGGCCGACCACATCGTCGAGGCCGGCTGCCGGGCGCTCCGCTCCGGCGAGACCCACTACACCCCGACCGCCGGCATCCCACAGCTGCGCGAGGCGATCGCCGCCGACGTCGCGCAGAGCAGGGGTATCGGCGTCGACCCGTCGCAGGTCGTCGTCACGCCTGGAGGGAAGCCGATCATGTTCTTCGCCATCCTGGCGCTCGTGGAGGCGGGAGATGAGGTCCTCATGCCGAACCCCGCTTTCCCGATCTACGAGTCGATGGTCGATTTCGTCGGGGGGACCCCGGTCTTCGTACCCTTACGCCAGGAGAACGGGTTCAGGTTCGATCTGGACGAGTTCAGGGCGGGATTGGGCGAGAAGACGCGGCTCGTGATCCTCAACTCCCCCGCCAACCCGACCGGCGGCGTGTTTACCGCCGAAGACATAGCCGGCATCGCGGAGATCCTGCGCGAGCGCCCCGACGTGATGGTGCTCTCCGATGAGATCTACGCCCGCCTCCTCTACACGGGCTCGTTCGCCAGCATCGCCTCGGAACCGGGCTTCGGCCCCGACGAGAGAACCATCATCCTCGACGGCTTCTCCAAGACCTACGCGATGACCGGCTGGCGCCTCGGCTACGGCGTGATGCCCGAAGCCCTGGCCGAGCAGATAACAAAGCTCCAGGTCAACTCCAACTCCTGCACGGCCGCCGCCACCCAGCACGCGGGCCTCGCGGCGCTCCACGGGCCGCAAGACGCCGTAGACCGGATGCTCGAAGAGTTCCGGGCCCGCCGGGACCTGATCGTGGCCGGCCTCAACGACCTGCCCGGCGTCGAGTGCATCTCTCCTGAGGGCGCCTTCTACGCCTTCCCCAACGTCTCCGGTACGGGCCGCCCCGCCGGAGAACTCGCCGACCTGCTCCTCGAAGAGGCCGGGGTGGCCTGCCTCTCCGGCACCGCCTTCGGACGCCACGGCGAGGGCCACCTCCGATTCTCCTACGCCAACAGCCGCGAGAACATCTCCAGCGCCCTCGACCGCATGCTAGGGGTCCTCCAGGGACCGTAAACCACCAGCCCAACCCCATCTCGCCGTAGACTACAAACTATTGTTTGTAGTACAGTGAAAATAAGGAGGCTAGCGCTCCCGCGCGGGGTGTATCGGGCTTCGGGGTGGGATGGTTTGGGGGGCGGGCAGGGGTGTCGGGAGAATGAGGGGCGATGAGTTGGCGGGGGTGGGGCCCACGGTGGTCTCGGTGCTGGCGCTCGTCCTCTCGCTGCTCAACCTCTATCTACAGAGAAAGGACCGGAGGCCGAGGCTCAAGATCCGGGTCCGCTACGAGTACCGGGTCGGCGTACCGGAGGCGGGATCTCCGGTGGACTCCCCCGCCTCCCAGTTACATGACGCGTCGCAGGAGGGGCTATACATGCGGCTTGGGGACTTCCTTCGGGAGCACGGCGTGGGGTACCCGCGGGGTTCCGCGGTCGTGCGGTTCGCGATCTCGAACGAGGGCGAGAGGGTCGCGTACCTGGGGGCCGTCCGGCTGGTGTTCCGCGAGGGAGCAGGGCGGCGGATGGTGCTTGACCCCGTCCAGAAGCGGGTGCTGCCCCTGCACATCGCCAAGGACGCCGCCAACGTGGCGGGGTCCGGCGCGGCGGAGGGTCTCCCCGTCGAGGTCGTCCCCGGCAACGGCGTCGGCTACAGGTTCTCGCTCACCCGACTGGCCAACACGCTCGAGAA
>CADCUW010000537.1 GCA_902805985.1 uncultured Rubrobacteraceae bacterium | reverse complement strand
AGGAAGGCGACGATCATGCCGATGCCGGTAAAGATGTAGAAGACGGTGAAGAGCTTACCGGCTGTGGTCTCGGGGGCGAGGTCGCCGTAGCCGACGGTGGTGAGGAGCCGTTGCTCCGCTTCCCTGATGCGCTCTTCCGCGCGTTCGTAGAGTAGTCCCAACCGCCTTTGGCTCTCCCGACCCCGCTCGCGCAGCCAGTACGTCCTTTCCGGCCCCGTGCCCACGCCGGGATCTACCCGTTCCAGTTACAGCTAACGAACCTCTCGGCTCTGACTCGTTTGCGCCGCGGGCTGCGAAACGTGGCGCCGGGTACATACAGAGGTGTAGGAGTGTGATACAAATTACTTTAGGGTGAAAGGGAATAGGAAGGCGTTCGGGGTCGGAGCAACATCGGTCTGGCCCTACCGCCTCTGACGCATGGGGGTGCATACCTTTTGGAATCGCGCGAAGCCCGCACCGGCACGGTGGTGCGGCTGTTAGACGGTGGGAGACGTGGCGGTAAGGGGTGCGTGGGCGTGGTGGAGAGGACCTACGGCCACCCCGACTACTTGGCGATGGAAGTGCGTTTCGAGGACGGAAGCGTCGAGCTTTACTGGCACCACGAGTTGGGAAAGGCGGAGGGGACTCCCTCGGCGCAATACACCCGAACGATGGTAGAGGGCGGAGAAGTCCCACCAAGAGAGCTTTTCCCGGCCAAGTAAAGAGAGGTAAGTCATGGAATGGTACGAAGCGCGTAGGGGCACCGTGGTGCGGGTGAGGGAAGAGCACTGGAAGAGCGACTTCGCCGGTATGCTGGGCACCATCCAGCATTGCTGGGGGCAATCCGAACACGCGGCGGTGGACGTTCTGTTGGAAGATAGGCGCGCGGAGTTGTTCTGGCTTCCCGACCTGGACGTGGCAGATGAGGCCATAGCCGTTTAGTCGGTCGACCGTATGCTGGAAGAGGTCGAGTACGACGTGCAGGCAGACGGGCGGGTGATCGGACAGGTCTGGAATCGGCACGGCTTCTGGTCTGCGAAGGCGCAAGGCGAGACCCATCACAACCTCGAGAGCCGCGAGGAGGCCATCGCCAGGGTCGAGCGCGCACGCCCCCCCAAGCGGTAGCACGAGTCGAAGAGGGGCCCGAGCACGTCGCCGTACAAGTGGCGCAGAGACCCCCTCCAGAACTACCCGGACGACACACCAAGCAGCCGGGAAAGCGAACCTTGTAAGTCAGGTCGGCATCAGCGTTGGCATCAGGAGGCGTCTGCGGAGGCATCGAGCGCCCGGCTTTGCGGCCGTTTGCAGGAAATTCGCGAAGCTGCCGGACCAGGATTCGAACCTGGACTAAGTGATTCAGAGTCACTTGCAGAAGGAGTTGCAAGACCCTGTTTCACGCACAAACAGCGAAAATGCATGGGTTAAGCACCTGCTAGCTCCTCCACGTATTCGCATCTACTGCAGTAGTGGTTGCAGTAGTAGGTTCCACGGATCTCTCGACAACGCCCGGTGGAACGTTCGGGGAGCTACACGATAACAGCGTGCCTTCCACCTCCCGGGGCCCTTTCCATGCACCCCGGCTTGTAAAAATCTGGCACCTTAGGCTTCCTTTACTTAGCCGCAGTGGACCGCCTCGGTGTTGTTGCCGTCCGGGTCGAGAACGAAGGCCCCGTAGTAGGTCGGGTGGTATTCGGTGCGAAGCCCGGGACCGCCGCTGTCGTGCCCGCCCGCCGCGATGGCCGCCTCGTGGAAGGCCCCCACCGCCGCGCGGTGATCGGCGGCGAAGGCGACGTGGACGGCGCGGCCCGGCTCGCTTTGGAAGACCCAGAAGTCCGGCTTGCCCGACCGCCGGAACCCCGCTGCCCCGTGGGTGGGCTCCATAATCAGGCCGTAGCCGAGCGGGGAGAGGGCTTTCTCGTAGAAGCGCTTGCTCCGCTCGAAGTCCGACACGGGGATCCCCACGTGATCCAGCACCACTCACCTCCTATGGTCTATCGGACCGTCCCGACGCCCGTCGGTCCGAGTATCCTCATGGCACCCTGCTCCGCAACGGCGAGGTTCCGAGAACGCCATCCTTATCCGCGCGGGCAAGGCGCCGACCCGGGCAAATGGCTTCAGTCTTCGGGCGGGTCCACGCAAGCCGGGACGACGGCGGACGCAGTATTCTGGGCAGTGCTCGGAGCGCACGGCGATGTGGAGAGCGGGGGCCACAAGGATTCCGTACCCGCCGGCATCGCCGCCGTGAGCCGGCCTGGCCAGCACCCGCCACGGGGACCTCTACCCCGTCGGGCGGCGCGCTGCCGACCTGCGGGGCGCTCAGCGTGCTCCGCGCGGTGAATCGTTTGCGTGTCGTGCATCCTAGTCGTCCTTCTTGTGCTCGTGACCATTCGCTCGGCTACCCGGGCTCGCCACCGGAGCGGTCCGGTGCCCGTTCGATGCCCCGCCTAGGCACCGGGGAGGAGAGCACGATCGAGGTCGTGGGGCTGCCCCAGCGCGCCAGCTTGTAGAGCATCCCTTGTAGATGGTCCGTGCCCGAGAGGACGACCCTGATCAGTAAGCTCTCGTCGCCGATTACGTGGTGGCATTCCGCGCGCCGCCGGAGCGGCAGCCAGGCGTACTCCGAGAGCAATCTCCACGAGCTGCCGCTCACCTTCGGCGTCGGGCGGCGCTGGCCCGATGTGGCGTCCAACGTGGCCAGCCCGGGATGGGTGCAGACCCGCATGGTAGACCCGCATGGTCGGGGCGGAGGCTCCGGACGATTTGGATCAGGCCCACCTGACCCAGACGTGGCCGGCGGTGGGCGACGACCAGGAAGCGCGCCTGGGCGGCGGCGTTTTCTACCACCGGTGGCCCGCGGACATGCGTCCGGCCGCGCGCGACCCCGAGCTGCAAGACTGCCTGCTCGACTACCGCCGCGAACGGTCCGGCGTGAAGCGTCCCGGACGCCGCGTGTACCTACAGGTCTCTGCGACGGGCGGCCCCCACTCGTGCGGCGGAAAGGTCCCGCGGCCCCGGCGCGGTATGGGCGAACAAACCGCCCAACTCGGCGAGGGTTTCGCGGATGACCGCGGCGAGCTCGCGCTCGGTCCCCCCGTCGAGCCAGCGCCGGTACGCGACGCGGAAGACCGCGACGGAGACCTCGGCCAGGAGCATCGCGTCGGGTTCCGGTTGGCCCCGCCCGACCAGGACGCCT
>CADCUW010000536.1:1518-3173 GCA_902805985.1 uncultured Rubrobacteraceae bacterium | reverse complement strand
CCCAGGTACAACATCTCTAGCGGGACGGAGTGGGAGCGGGTCGTCGGGTACTCGCGGGCGGTGAGGCGGGGCCCGTTCGTCTACGTCTCGGGGACGACGGCCACCGACGGCAGCGGCGGTTTCGTCGGGGTCGGGGACGCGCGGGCGCAGACCGTGCAGGCGTTGAGCAACCTGAAGGTCGCGCTGGAGGCGGCGGGGGCCGGGCTCGCGGACGTGGTGCGGACCAGGATCTTCGTCGTCGACATCGACGAGTGGGAGGCCATCGGGCGGGCCCACGCGGAGTTCTTCGGGTTCATACGGCCCGCCACCAGCATGGTCGAGGTCAGCCGGCTCATAGCGCCCGAGATCCTCGTAGAGATAGAGGCCGAGGCCCTGATCGGGTCCGATCTCCGAGAGTGACGACGGCATGGAGGGTGTAGAGGGCGTAGAGGGCGTAGAGGCGGCTCGCGAGCGTCCCTAAAGGTTTACGGTTCTAGGATGGACCCCATGAAAGACGATCCATCCCGCCGGTTAGACCCGAATTGACGAACACAGGTTTTCCTGAAACCTCTGTCACCCTATGTCCGAGGCGCGGCCGGCGGCGTTTTCGAGGGCTTCGAGGGCCGAGGCCTGGTCCATGCCGGTGCTGCGGAGGAGGTCCATCGCGGCGGCGCGGACCTGGCCGACGAGGACGCTGATCCCGAGCTCGTGGCGCTCCTCGAGCACCTCGGTGGCCCTCCTGGCGGCGTTGAGCGCGTGGCGGCGGGCCTCTTCGGCGCCGCCGGACTCTTCGAGGAAGGTGTTGAGCGCCTTTACGGACCGGGAGAGGTCCAGCACGGCCTCTGGCAGCCGGTCCGGGATGGCGTCCCCGCGCCTGGTGGCGTTGGCCGCCCCGCGGGCGAGCACCCGCGTGTTTATGACGGCGAGCTCTATACGGGCGCCGGCGCCCGCGTAGAGGTCCAGGTGCCGGAGTGAGCGGCGGCGGGTGGGGGAGAGCCGGGCCGTCTCGTGGCCGGCCTCCAGGGTCTCGATAAGCTTCCTGACCCTGTCGTCCATCTCGCGGGCCCGCAGGAGGGTCTTCTGGGCCCGTTCGGTGTCACCGCTCCTCAGGACGGCGGCGATCTCCACGAGCAGGCCCGAGAGCTCGTCGAGGACCGGGCCGATGGCCCGACCGACCAGGCGCTCCGGGTTCACCGGGAGGAGCAGGCTCACGAGCAGGGCGACCCCGCCGCCGACCAGCGCGTCCAAGAAGCGGTCGGGGGAGAAGACAGCGTCCGGGGGCTGCAACACGACCACCAGGATCGCCGAGACCGCGGCCTGGTTCACGAATATCGTGCCGCCCCCGAAAAAGACCGCAGCCGCCATCGCCAGCAGGACCACGGCCGCGATCTGCAACGTCCCCGTCCCTATGACGAGCACCAGCAGGTCGGCCACCATAAGCCCCACCGCCACCCCGAACACCATCTCGACGGCCCGCCGCGGCCTGCTCCCGAGCGTGACGCTCAGGCAGATTACGGCGGCTATGGGCGCGAAGAACGGGCTCTCGTGCCCTAGCAGTACCCGCGCCAGGAAGTACGCCAAGCTCGCCGCCGCGGCGGACTGCGCGACGGACCAGACGCTGGTCCGCAGCCGCACCACCCCGTCCCCAAATAGCGTCCGTACCCTGGCAAACAAAC
>CADCUW010000536.1:0-1418 GCA_902805985.1 uncultured Rubrobacteraceae bacterium | reverse complement strand
CCTAGCAGTACCCGCGCCAGGAAGTACGCCAAGCTCGCCGCCGCGGCGGACTGCGCGACGGACCAGACGCTGGTCCGCAGCCGCACCACCCCGTCCCCAAATAGCGTCCGTACCCTGGCAAACAAACGGGCTCCTTCCCCCGGACCAGCGGCCCGCCGCCCCGGGACCCAATGTTACCGTCTCGGGAGGAGAATCTCGCCGGCAACCTCATCTGCTCTCTTCTCGGGGCCTAGTAGCTGACAACCGGCATCTGCCGCAGGTGCGCGTCCGTGGTCAGCTGATCCAGCATAAACCCCGCCAGGTCTGCGCGGGAGATCTGAGTCCCGCTGTTCTTGCCGACCATCCCGACCCGATAACCGCCCTTCTTCGGACCCTCCGTCAACCTGGGGCCGCGCACGATCACCCACTCCAGCCCGCTCGCTTTTATGACCTCGGCGTGCCGTACCCCGTCTTCCAGAACGTCCGGCTGCAACCTCTTCAGCAAGAAGGTGATGGCCTTGTCTACGATCTTGGGCTCGTCCCGTGCGTCCCGTACCCCCGCCCCCGTGAGGCTGACGAGCCGCCGCACGCCGTGCCCCTCCATCGCCGCGACGATGTTCTCCGTACCCCTCGTCTGCACGTCCTTAGAGGACGTCTTCGTCTTGCCCAGCGCGCTCAGGACCGCGTCCGTGCCGGCGATGACCTCTTCGACCTTCGCCGCGTCCAGCACGTCGCCCCGGACCACGGCGAGTCGCTCATGGGTCATAGGGAGCTTTGACGGATCACGCACCAATGCTGTGACCTCGTGCCCCGCCGCAAGCGCCTGCTCCACGAGCGGACGCCCCATCCTGCCCGAAGCCCCGAAGATCGCAACCCTCATGGCGCACCACCCTTCTCCCCGGCCCACGACCCGGGAGCACTCGCCCCCACGACCAGGCTCTGCTAGAATCAAACGGAGAAATGTCCGCATATAGATGGTATCGGACGGTTGTCCAGTCAGCAAGGAGGGCGGCGCGGTGGCGAAGGGCGCATCGGGGATGGAGACGAGGAAGACCCGGAGTGATGCGGTGGAGAACCGTCGGCGTATCCTAAAAGCCGCTCGGGAGGCGTTCGCGGAGGGTGGTGTTGATGGGACGAGCATGCACCGGATCGGGCGCGCGGCCGGCGTGGGGCAGGGGACGCTGTACCGACACTTCGAGCACAAGGGGGACTTGTGCTCGGCGCTGTTGTCCGAGGAGATCGAGGCCTTCATCGGCGAGATGCGGCGGCGGACGGAGGGCCGGGGGCCGGCGCTCGGGCGGCTCAAGTGGTTTCTGGGGTGGGTGGCCAGGTTCAACGAGGAGAACGGGCCGCTGCTCGGGGCGATCCAGGACGCCTCCTCCGGCGGTCGTCGCGTCGAGCTCTACGGCAACCCGTTCTACGAGAGGTTGAGGAACACC
>CADCUW010000535.1 GCA_902805985.1 uncultured Rubrobacteraceae bacterium | reverse complement strand
CCGCCATCCTGGACTACGCTGTCAAGGTCACGGAGCGGCCCCTGGAATGTAGCCCGGAGGACCTCGAACGCCTCAAGGCCCACGGCCTGACCGAAGAGGAGGTCTGGGACGTCGTAGAGACGTCATGCTCTTAGTACAAACCCCAGGACTATGGTGCGCGTCGTTCTGGAGCGGGATGGCACTCGGCGGGTGGACCTAACGCAGATTCAATAACGGTCGCGTCTGCGACTGAGTAACCCACCCGCAATGGGCAGGTCAGCGGTTCGTGTTAGCTCGTCGGCTCTCCTCGGCCGACAGACGCCTATTCACCCGAGTGCGTGGAAGGGTTGTTCTGCGAACTTCGGACGTGGCGCGTTCTGGGAAGACACCCCCCATAGGCTACGGCTTCGCTGATGTCTGGGCCTCTTCCGTGTTTGTCCCCGCCCGGTCGGGTAGTAAAATGTTGTGAGGCCCGGCGGCCCATGATCACCCCCCTCCTAGGGCCGCCGGGTTTTTTCGTGCCCGAGCTCTTGCCACGAGGATGGCCCGGATTGTGCATAGACGGGGCCTGGGCCTCCTGAGAAATGCGCGGCTTAGGCGGGCCGGCGGACCTAGGAGGGGGCGCCGGCCCGCGCTCAGAGCCTCTTGGGCCGAGAACGGCTCGCCCCGGAACGTGGTTGTCGCCAGTGGCACGGGATCGGGCAAGACGGAGTGCTTCTACCTGCCGATCCTCGCAGACATATTGAGGGAAGCGGTGCACTGGCCGTCTACCAACGGCCCCGCCGGGCCCGGGGAGTGGAATGCCCGACGAAAACAGTGGCAGCACGGCAGACGCCACGAGGCCCGCCCCGCGGGCATGCGCGCCATAGTCATGTACCCGATGAACGCCCTCGTCAACGACCAACTGCGACGGCTGCGGACCACCCTGGATTCATCCGAGAGCCTGGCCTGGCAGCAAAACGAATTGAGAGGGAACCTGATCCACTTCGGCCGTTACACGAGCCAGACCGAGTTGCCGGGGCACCCGGAAGAGGACCGTGGACGGCGCCGATGGAAGGAGTACGCCGGGAAGATAGCCACGGGCTGGGAGAGCGTGGGCGAAGACCTGCGCTCCTCGGGCGGCTGGCCCCGCCCCGACGGTGCGGAGATGCTCTCCCGGTGGGATATGCAGGCGGCCCCGCCGGATATCCTGGTTACCAACTATTCCATGCTGGAGTACATGCTCGTCCGGCCGATCGAGGCAGACATTTTCGAGAAGACGAGAGAATGGCTGGCCATGTCACCCGATCATGATGCTGTTGGCGAATTCCGCCGCAGGCTCGATCAGTAAGCCTCCGGCGCCAACCTGGCGAAGGCCGAAAGGCGGGTCTGGGCCTTCGGCACTCCGGCGAACCACGCCAGCAGCCTGACCACGTTCATCGCCACCGCCGTTATGACGTGCTGCAGGTGGGTCTTTGCCATCCCGACGTAGCGCGAGCGCCGCAAATCGCACTCACGGACGCCCTGGGAGATGGTCCCTTCCACCCCGGCGCGGACGTGGTAATCCTCCCAGAACCCGCGGGTCTTCTGTCGCGTTCGGGCCTTCCGCAGCGCCTGGTGCTGCGGCTGCGGGCGCAGGGTGAGCTCCCTCCCTGTGCTCTTCGAGCGCGTGCACAGCGGGCGGCTCGGGCACGCCGCGCACTCCTTCTTGTCGAAGATCGCGGCCACCACGTCCCTGCCGTGGCGGTTGAGCGCGGGCTTCCACTGCTTGCTCTTCTTGCCTTCGGGACAGGTGACGCTCTGCTTGTCCCAGTCCACACGGAACGCCAGCGCGTCGAACCCTTCCCCGGCCTTGGCCTGCCAGCTCCCGTCGCGGGGCATCGGGCCGAAGAGCTCCACGCCGTGCTGCGCCAGGCTGTCGGCCATCTCCTTGGAGCCCATGTAGCCGGAGTCCACTAGGTGCTCCCCCGGCAAGAGGTTCCTTTCTTCGAGGGCACCGTGCACCGCTCCCAGCACCTTCAGGTCCGGCGTGGTGGCGGAGGTGGTCCTGACGTCGGTGATGAGATTCGGTCCCTCCGGATCGCAGGTCTCGGTGAGGTGCGCCTTGTAGCCGACCCAGTTCACCTCCCGCTTCCAGGAGTAGCGGGCCTCCGGGTCGTAGGGGGACTGCAGGGTCTGCGCCGCCGGCGGCATCTCCTTCGGTTCCCGCAGCCTCACGGGGCCGCCCGGTTCATCCGGAGGATGGTACTGCTCGGCCAACAAACGCTTCAGCGTGCCGATCGCATCCAGGTCGCGCAGTCCCGCGGGGGCGTCCTCCGCCTCGACGGCTTCCAAGAGTCTCAGCCCGTCGGAACCGATCTGCTCGGCTAGTTTCTTCCTTTCGGCATCGGCCTTGGGTAACCGGAACTCCTCCACCCGCGGGCCGTAGCGCTCGTACCACTCGGGTGGCGCCCATCTCGTGAGCCACTCCGGGGCAGCGCTAGCCAGCACGTTCAGCGCGGCTCTCATCGTCTCGCCTATGCACTCGAGCCTCCCGGTGGCCTTGACGGCGGCGAGCACATGCGTGGAGTCGGTGCGTTGCTTGCCCCGGCTCTTGAGGAGTCCGCGCTGCTTGCACTCGGCGAGCAGCTTCTCGAGGAGCAGACGCTCGGCCGCCCCCTCCTCTTTTAGCAGACGCGAACGGAACTCGCTCAAAACCGAGAAGTCGAAGCCGGGATCCTCCAACTCCAGAGATAGCGCGTATTTCCAGTCGATCCTGCCCCGCACGGCGTCAGCCGCCTGACGGTCGGAGAGACCTTCGGCGAACTGCATCACGGTCACCAACGCCAGCCGCCACGGCGCCATGGCCGGTTGCCCGCGCCTTGGGAAGAGGTCGGCAAAGTCCCCGTCCTCCCAGACGATCCCCAATTCGTCCCTCATCCTCGTGTACGTCGTTCCCTTCGGAAACGCGGCACGAGCTACGCGGGCGGTCTCTTCGGGAACGGGGCGGATCGGCTCGGGGCGCAGGGACATGATCTCCTCCGGACGGTCGGCCATCTGGACCTGTCTCGGAAGTATGCTGCTCCGCTCACGAATTCGCCAACAGCATCACCATTCCGGGAAAATCGTACGCTAAGGGCCGCAAGGGTCACCGGTCCTACCGGGTGCCAAGCAACTTCGCGTAAGTCCGGTCCTGTCGAACTTCGCCCACAGGGGGTTCTCGGCTCCTCTTTGTC
>CADCUW010000534.1 GCA_902805985.1 uncultured Rubrobacteraceae bacterium | reverse complement strand
TTCTGCAAACTGACCTTGAGCATCGCCGAGTTCTGCAACGTCAGCCTGCCCGAAGGCGTCACCTCCCTGAACTGCTCCAGGTTCGTCTCGCTCATGGACGTTCCTCCCTTCCCGGTTTCGTCACGATGGATACTACGCGAACTCGGACCTTCGGGTTTCCTGGATCGCCGCTCACTTCCACCCGGTCTTCCGGGCCAGCCGGACTCGTGCCACCTCAGATGCGGGCCCTCCCGAACGGAGAAGCCGGCTATGGCGAAAACGGTCATGACGGCCCCTCGCCTGCCTGGCGGGCGTAGGGGAGAAGTAGCTCCTCGGGCGGTGGAACGGCCCCTTGCTTCCTTCCAGTGGCCCGGCTCAGAACATCCTCCCGCCCTCCGGCACCTCTATGTCTGGAGAGAGTAGGACCACCTCGCCGTTCTCGTCGGGGACGCCGAGGACGAGGACTTCGCTCTTGAAGCCCGCGATCCTCTTCGGCGGGAAGTTGACGACGGCGACGACCTGCTTGCCGACCAGCGTTTCGGGGTCGTAGTGGGCGGTGAGCTGGGCGCTGGTCCTCTTCTCCCCAAGCTCCGGCCCGAAGTCCACGGTCAGCTTGATCGCGGGCTTCCTCGCCTCCGGGAACGGCTCGGCGGCGACGATTCGTCCCACCTTTTTCTGCACCTTCTCGAAGTCTTCCCAGCCGATCTCACCCAAGACGCGCCCCTCCCGACCGTCCGCCATCCTCTACTCCCGCACAGTCTACAGCGGCCGTTCCATCCGGGCGCCTATCTAGGGATGGGGATGCTACCCTTCACGATTGGAACGGACCACACAGAGAGGGAGGAGCCCCGATGGCCGCGACCTTTATCCACACCTGCTACCGCGTCCTCGATCCCGCCAGAAGCGAGGACTTCTACGTGAACAAGCTCGGCATGAAGAAGGTCGGCGAGATGGACCTTGGCTCCGCCACCAACCACTTCTTCGCCCTGCAAGAGGACCCGGCCTCCCCGATGCTGGAGCTGACCCACAACCACGACCAGACCGAGCCCTACGACAAGGGCAACGGCTACGCCCACATCGCCTTCACCGTCGACGACCTCGAAGCCACCGTCGAGGACCTCAAAAACCAAAACGTAACCGTCACCCTCGAACCAAAGACCCTCACCGCCGACGGCAACGACTACCGCATCGCCTTTATCGAAGACCCTGACGGCTACAAGATAGAGCTCGTCCAGCGCGGCACGATGAAGGTTGGAGAGATGTACCAGTGAGGATTCAGGCTTTGAGGTTTTAAGGCCTTAGGCGCAAGGTAGAGGGGGTGGGGAGCCCGGGAGCGCCTTCGGCGGCCTCGTTCCGACGCTCCTTGCCGCGGTTGCGGGCGCGGTACCTGCCGGGTGCCTCCCCGTGCAGGCGCTTGAACGCCTTCGCGAAGGCGAACTCCGAGTCGTACCCGACCCGGTGGGCGATGGCCGCCAGCGGGTCTTCCCGCTCCCGCAGCGCCCTGGCGGCGAGGGTCATGCGCCAGCGGGCGAGGTAGGACATCGGCGGCTCGCCCACCAGGGCGCCGAACCGGCGGGCGAAGGCCGCGCGCGAGAGCCCCACCGCCGCCCCGAGAGAGGCGATGGTCCACCGTCGCCCGGGGGAACCGTGGATCAGGGAGAGCGCCCCGCCGACCTGGGGATCTCGCAAACCCCCGAACCAGCCGGGACAGCCCTCCTCCTGCCGCCCCAGCCACTCCCTGAGGACGTAGATCAGCAGCACGTCCACTAGCCTGTCGACGACCGCCTGCGCGCCGGGATCTCGAGCTTCGACCTCCCCGCAGAGCAACCGCACCGTCGCGTCCAAAGGACCGCCGGACGACAAGGACTCCGCCGGCAGGTGGATCAACTCCGGCAGCGACTTTAGGAACGGGTGCGGCCCGTCCGCGTCGAACTCGTAGGCGCCGCAGACGAGCCCCGTGGCCGGACCCGTGCCGCCCGCCCGTACCCCGGCGGCCGGTACGCCGTCCTCGCCGTGGCGGGCCAGGGTCGCGAACTCCACCGCCGGCGTCGCGGGGTCGTCGGAGAGCACGTGCCCGGTCCCCTGCGCCAGAAACACCACGTCGCCGGCCCGCAACCGGACCGGCGCGCCACCCGGACGGGCGCCCGTGGGGTCCAGACGCAGCCAGCAGGCCCCGCCGGAGACGATGTGGAAGGCTGCGCGCCTGGACCCCTCGAAGTGCAGACCCCAGGGCGCGCGGGCCTCGCTCCGGGCGAAGACCGCGCCACCGACCCTCGCCGCCGCCAACACGTCCGTGAGCACATCCACCATGCCCAGACTTTACCCTACCCCGACCCCGGCGGTGGGCGTACGCGAGACGAACGGACATAAACGAAAGCAAAAACGGCATGGAAGGACTTCCGGAGGGCGAATAGCATACTTGTGAAGGTCCCCACGAGAGGGACCCGAGCGGAAGAGGCGGATGTGGAGAAGGCGAACGACAGGGTTCTCGTTATCGGCGGTACGGGCAAGACGGGGCGGGAGCTGGTGCGTCTGCTGGCCGAGGCGGACGTGCCCGTGCGGGCGGCGAGCCGCCACCCCGTGAAGCCGGCGGGCGGTACGGCGGAGACGGTCGAGTTCGACTGGGCGCGGCCCGAGACTCACGCCGCGGCCCTGGAGGATGTCGGGAGCCTCTACCTCGTGCCTCCGGCGCTCGTCGCCGACGCGAGCGGGCAGGTGGTCCCGTTCTTGAGGCGGGCCGTAGATGGCGGCGTGCGCAGGATCGTGCAACTCTCAGCCATGGGGGTCGACGCCGCCCCCGAGGAGGTGGGGCTGCGCAAGATCGAACGCGCCGTCATGGGGAGCGGCGCCGGGTGGACGATCCTGCGCCCGAACTGGTTTATGCAGAACTTCAGCGAGAGCTTCTTTCTGCCGGCGATTCTGGAGCGGGGCGAGCTTGTGGCACCGACCGGGGACGCCGCCGTAAGCTTTATAGACTCCCGCGACATCGCGGCCGTCGCCGTCGCCGCGCTCGTGGAGGAGGGCCACGACGAAGCCGGGTACGCGCTCACCGGCGGACAGGCCCTGACCTTCGGCGAGGCCGCCGAAGCCATCGGGAGGGCGGCCGGCAGGGAGGTGCGCCACGTGGACGTGGCGTCTGAGGCGATGCGGCGGGTAATGGTCGAGTGGGGGATGCCGGGGGACTACGCGGACATGATGATGGGCCTCTTCGGGGGCATAAGCGCCGGTTGGAGCGAGCCCGTAGATGACTCCGTCGGGCGCGTCCTCGGGCGGCCCCCGATCTCCTTCGCCGAATACGCCCGCGACAACGCCGATGCCTGGCGTCCGGCGGCGACCCGCAGCGCCTGAACCACGCCAGGCGGGAGTGCTCTCCGGACCTACCCAGAGCACTCCCGCTTCTCGCAACCGACGTCTTCATGCAGAGCAACGCGTTCGCGCCTCTGCCCGAGACCTGGAACCTCGGGCCTAGAACCTCAAAACCTCTACCCTATCTCTCTAACCTCGAAGAGCTCGCGCACGACGTGCAGATTGAGCTTGCCCGGTAGGAAGGTATCGTGGGAGCGTTGGACGGGGCGTCCGTCCACGAGGTACATGGTCTGGACCAGGGAGAGGGCGGCGGAGGGATCTTCTAGTTCGAGCCTCTGGCCGATGGGGCCTTCAGGAGATACGGTGACGGCCTCTATGGACATCTGGGAGGAGGCGACGGGGACGCCTTCTGAGACGAGGAGGTCGAGTAGCATGGCGTCGGGGCGGAAGTGCCCGCGGACCCTGTCGGCGGCTATGACCTCCTCCGGCACGGCGTCCTCCATCCAGGCGGCCGGGCTGCCCTCCATGAGCAGGACGCGGGAGACCCGGACGAGCGGGCCACCGGCCGGGATCTCCAGCGCCTCGGCCTCGTCAGCCCCGGCCCCAACGACCTCTATCTCGAGGTCCCTGCTGGAGAGGGCGACGCCCAGGCGCTCGGCCTGCACGGTGTAGGTCTCGAGCTTCTCGAGACCAGACCTGAGCCTCGCCCCGTCCGGGGGACGGATGAGGAACGTGCCGCTGCCCTGGCGCCGCTCCAGCATCCCCCGGTCCACCAGCCGCGCCAGCCCCGAACGCACCGTCACCCGCGAGACGCCCAGGATCTCCACGAGCTCGGCCTCAGGGGGGATGCGATCTCCCGCCTTGTAGCGGCCCCGCAGCAGAAGGTCCTCCATCCGCCGCTCCACCTGCCGGTAGAGGGGCCCCCCGCTAAGCCTTCCCCGGTTTGACCGATCCAGTATCCCTGACCCCCTTGAGCCCTTCGCCGCCAGGCCATCCTACACGGCCCAAAGTGGGGCGGCGTGGCCTCCAGACCCTTGTATAACAAATTCGTATTAACTATGATGCCAAAGTGGCCAGTGGGCCGATGCGGTGGGTGAGAAGGGGTTGTTAGGTTGGGCTTGAGATCCGCGCACGCGGGGGCGCTCTGGGGATGCCTTCGTCTGGTGTGGCGCGGAGCGCTGTCGGCCTTCGGGAGAGGAGTTCAGGGGTGAGCGAGTCGGAAAAGAGGACCCGTCATGGGGTCGAGTACGAGAACGTCGGCACCGACTATATGGAGCAGCGGCAGTTGCAGCAGGGGGCCGCCGGGTGGGTGCTTCTCGCGGGGCTCGGGGTGGCTTACGTCATCTCCGGGGACTTCGCGGGGTGGAACTTCGGGCTCGCCGAGGGCGGTTGGGGCGGGTTGCTCATCGCCACGCTCCTCATGGCGACCATGTACACCGCTATGGTCTTCGGGCTCGCCGAGCTCTCTTCCATGATCCCGACCGCCGGCGGGGGGTATGGGTTCGCGCGGCGGGCGTTAGGTCCGTTGGGAGGGTTCGCGACGGGGACGGCTATCTTGATCGAATACGCCATCGCGCCGGCCGCGATAGCGACGTTCATCGGGGGATACGTGGAGTCCCTGATCGGGTTCGGGGGGCCTGTCGTGTACCTAGTCTTCTACCTCGTCTTTGTAGGTATTCACCTATACGGCGTCGGCGAGGCGCTCAAGCTAATGTTCGGGATCACGATCATCGCCGTGGTGGCGCTCGTGGCTTTCGTGGTCGGCATGGTCCCGCTCTTCGACCCGGCCAATCTCTTCGACATCCGGCCGACGGACGCGGCGGGGGCGAGCGCCTTCCTGCCGTTCGGGCTGGTCGGCGTCTGGGCTGCCCTGCCGTACGGGATCTGGTTCTTCCTCGCCATCGAAGGGGTGCCCCTGGCCGCCGAGGAGACCCGCGACCCGACGCGCGATACGCCCCGCGGGCTTATCGCCGGCATGGCCGCGCTGCTCGTCTTCGCGGCGCTCATCCTCGTCTTCGGACCCGGGGCATCCGGCTCCGGGGTTATCCAAGACTCGAACAACCCGCTCGTGGAGGCGGTCTCTTCGGCATACGGCGGGTCGAACTTCCTTAGCGGTTTCATAAACATCGCGGGGCTCGCCGGCCTGGTCGCCTCGTTCTTCTCCATCATCTTCGCCTACTCGCGCCAGATGTTCGCTCTCAGCCGGGCCGGCTATCTCCCCAAAGTGCTATCGCTTACCGGTCGCCGCAGGACGCCGTACGTGGCGCTCATAGTTCCCGGCGTCATCGGTTTTCTGATGGCGCTCACGGGGAACGGTGCGATCCTGATAAACATCGCCGTCTTCGGCGCCACGATAAGCTACGTCCTGATGATGCTCTCGCACATAGTCCTGCGCCGCACCGAGCCGGACCTCGACCGGCCCTACCGCACGCCGGGCGGGGTTGCCACTACGGGCGTAGCGCTGGTCCTTGCGATTCTCGCCGTCATAGCGACCTTTATCGTGGACCCGACGGCGGCGTTCATCACCTTGGGCGTCTACGTCCTCTTCCTCGCGTACTTCCTCTTCTACAGCCGCCACCACCTGGTCGCCCAGGCCCCGGAGGAGGAGTTCGCCACCATCGAGAAGGCCGAGGCCGAGTTGGCCGGGAGCTAGAAAGGAACCTATGGAGACGAAACCGAAGGGACGCCTCGACCTCGACACTTTAAGCGCCGAGGTCGACGCCGGGCGGATAGACACCGTCCTCATCGCCATGACGGACATGCAGGGCCGTCTGCAGGGCAAGCGCCTGACGGCCTCCCACTTCCTCGACGAGGTCGTCGAGCACGACGCCGAGGGCTGCAACTACCTGCTCGCCGTCGACGTCGAGATGAACACCGTCGAGGGCTACACGATGAGCTCGTGGGAGCGCGGCTACGGAGACTTCGTCTTCAAGCCGGACATGGACACCTTGCGGCTCGTGCCCTGGCAGGAGGGGACGGCGATGGTCACGTGCGACCTCGTCTGGGAGGACGGCTCGCCCGTGGTCGCCTCGCCGCGCCAGGTCCTCAAACGCCAGTTGATGCGCCTCGCCGAGCGCGGCCTCGAAGCCTTCGTCGGCACGGAGCTCGAGTTCATCGTTTTCAAAGACTCATACGAGGACGCGTGGCGCAAGGGCTACAAGGACCTCGACCCGGCCAACCTGTACAACGTGGACTACTCGCTGCTCGGGACGGCGCGCATAGAGCCGTTGCTCAGGCGCATCCGGAACACCATGGGGGCGGCCGGGCTCGCGGTCGAGGACGCGAAGGGCGAGTGCAACTTCGGGCAGCACGAGATCAACTTCAAGTTCGACAGGGCGCTCGCTACCGCCGACGGGCACGCGATCTACAAGAACGGCGCCAAGGAGATCGCCGCGCAAGAGGGCTGCTCCATCACCTTTATGCCCAAGTTCGACGAGCGTGAGGGCAACTCCTGCCACATCCACCTGAGCCTGCGCGGCGAGGACGGAACTCCCGTCTTCGCCGACGGCCACGGCTTCTCCGAGACCTTCCAGCAGTTCCTGGCGGGCCAGGTCGCCTGCCTGCGCGAGCTCATGCCCCTCTTCGCCCCGAACATCAACTCTTACAAGCGCTACGCCAAGGGCTCCTTCGCCCCGACGGCGGTCGCCTGGGGCCGGGACAACCGTACCTGCTCCCTGCGCGTCGTCGGCCACGGGCCGTCTTTACGGGTCGAGAACCGCATCCCCGGCGGGGACGTCAACCCCTACCTGGCCATCTCGGCCATGATCGCCGCCGGCCTGCACGGCATAGAGAACGAGTTGTCCCTGGAGGACGAGTTCGCCGGGAACGCCTACGAGACGGACAAGCCCCACGTTCCCACGAGCCTCAAGGAGGCCAGGGACCTCTTCGCGGCGAGCGACGTGGCGAGGGAGGCTTTCGGGGAGGAGGTCGTCGGGCACTACCTGAACGCGGCGCGTGTCGAGATCGAGGCGTTTGAAGCCGCCGTCACCGACTGGGAGCGCTACCGGAACTTCGAGCGCCTGTGAGCGGGACGAACGGCCGCCCGACCGTCGGCATCACCGCCGCGACGGAGAGCGTCAGCTACGGCGTGTGGAGTGAGATGCCGGCCTATCTCAGCCCGGCGGGCTACGTGCGCGCCGTGCAGCGGGCCGGCGGCAGGCCCGTCCTGCTCCCACCAGACGAGGAGGACGCGGCGGAGCCCGACGGCCTGCTCGACCTCCTGGACGCCCTGATCCTGACCGGCGGCGCCGGCGACCTCGACCCCGACCTCTACGGCCAAGAGCCGCACCCGGAGACCGGCCCGGTGCAGCACGAGCGCGACGCCTACGAGCTAGCGCTGGTCCGCGCCGCGATAGGCCGTAAGATGCCCACTTTGGGCATCTGCCGCGGGATGCACGTCCTGAACGTCGCCTACGGTGGCGGCCTGGAGCAGCACCTCCCCGACGTGCTCGGCCACGAGGACCACCGCCACACCCCCGGCACCTTCGCCGACCACGAGGTCCGTCTCGACCCCGGCTCCCTCGCCGCCCGCGCCGTCGGGTCCGAGAGGTCGCCCGTGAAGTCCCACCACCACCAGGGGATAAGAGACGTCGGCGTTGGCCTGGTCGTGACCGGCCGGTCCGAGGACGACGCCGTCGAGGCCATCGAGGACCCTTCCTGCCCGTTCGTGCTCGGCGTGCTCTGGCACCCGGAAGAAGACGAGAAGAGCCAACTCATCCATGCCCTAGTTCTGGAGGTATCGTAGTTGCTTGAGATCCTGAACCCCGCCACCGAAGAGGTGGTCGAACGCATCGAACCCGCCACCGCCGAAGATGCCGATGCTGCCGTAGCCTGCGCGAAGAAGGCCTTCCCGGCGTGGCGCGACGTTGCGCCCGCCGACCGATCCCGCCTTCTCCGCCGCCTCGCCGACGCTTTGGAGGCCGAACAGGAGAACCTAGCCCAACTGGAGTCCAGGGACACGGGCAAACCCATAAACGACGCCCGCGGCGAGATGGGAATGGTGGCAGACACCTTCCACTACTACGCGGGGATGCCGGAGAGGCTGCTCGGCGACACCATCCCGGTCTCGGGGGGCGTCGACGTCACCTTCCGGGAGCCATTGGGGGTCGTCGGCCTGATCGTGCCGTGGAACTTCCCGCTGACCATCGCGAGCTGGAAGATGGCCCCGGCCCTCGCCGCCGGAAACACGGTGGTGCTCAAGCCCGCCGAGCTCACGCCCCTCACGGCGCTCGAGTTCGAGAGGATCGCGCGCGAGGCCGGCATCCCGGAGGGCGTGGTCAACGTACTCGTCGGTCCTGGCAGCGTGGTCGGACAACGTCTTGTCGAGCACGAGGACGTCGCGAAGGTCGCGTTCACGGGTTCGACGGGGGTGGGGCGTGGGATCATGGCCGGCGCCTCCGGCACCATAAAGCGCGTCACTCTAGAGCTCGGCGGCAAGTCCGCCAACGTGGTCTTCGCCGACGCCGACCTGGAGAGGGCCGCGGCAAGCGCGCCGATGGCCGTCTTCGGCAACGCGGGCCAGGACTGCTGCGCCCGCTCCCGCATCCTCGTCCAGAAGAGCGTCTTCGACGAGTTCCTCGACAGGATGAAGCCGGCCGTGGAGGGTCTCCGCGTCGGAGACCCCCTCGACGAGGCGACGGAGATGGGGCCCCTGATCTCCGCCGACCACCGGGAGAGGGTCTCCGCCTACGTGCCGGACGACGCGCCCGTGGCGATCCGGGGCCGTTCGCCCGAAGGATCGGGCTTCTGGTTCCCGCCGACCGTGCTCGCGCCGGTCTCCAACAGTGACAGGGCGGCGCAGGAGGAGATCTTCGGTCCCGTGGTCGCCGTGATCCCGTTCGACGACGAGGACGACGCCGTCCGCCAGGCCAACGACACTCCCTACGGCCTCTCCGGCTCCGTCTGGACGGAGAACGGTGCGAAGGCCCTGCGCGTCGCGCGGCGCATAGAGACGGGCGTCCTCTCCATCAACTCGAATACCTCCGTCCGGGTCGCCACGCCTTTCGGCGGCTTCAAGCAGTCGGGGGTAGGCCGCGAGCTCGGCCCCCACGCCCTCGACCACTACACCGAGCTGAAGAACGTCTACATCTCGACAGAGGGGAACTAGCATGCCGGGTCGCCTGGAGGACAAGGTAGCGGTCATAACCGGCGCCGCCAGCGGCATCGGCCGCGAGACGGCCCGCCGCTTCGCCGAGGAGGGGGCGAAGGTGTGCGTCGTGGACCTCAACGACCAGACGGGCGAAGAGGTGGCAGGGCGGCTCGAAGGCCTCTACATCCACGCGGACGTGACGGACCCCGACGACGTGCAGCGGATGTACCGGGAGGCCGCGGAGCATTTCGGCGGCGTCGACGTCCTCTTCAACAACGCCGGCATCTCCCCGCCGGACGATGACTCGATCCTTGAGACGGAGATGGACGCCTGGGAGCGCGTCCAGAACGTGAACCTCAAGTCCGTCTACCTGTGCTGCAAGCATGGTATCCCGCGCCTGCTGGAGCGGGGCGGGGGTTCGGTCATAAACACGGCCTCGTTCGTGGCGGTGATGGGGGCGGCGACGAGCCAGATCTCCTACACCGCCTCCAAGGGCGGCGTTCTCGCCATGAGCCGCGAGCTAGGCGTCCAGTTCGCGAGGCAAGGCGTCCGGGTGAACGCGCTCTGCCCCGGCCCAGTGAACACACCGCTCCTGCAGGAGCTCTTCGCCAAGGACCCGGAGAAGGCCGCCAGGCGGCTCGTCCACCTGCCCATGGGCCGGTTCGCCGAGGCCGTCGAGATCGCCAACGCCGCCCTCTTCCTCGCCTCGGACGAGTCCTCGTACATGACAGCCTCCACCTTTCTGGTTGACGGGGGCCTCTCCGGGGCATACGTTACGCCGGAATAGGAGGTCGGCATGAAACACGGTCTGTCCAACAGCATCCTCGACGCCATCGGCGGGACGCCGATGCTGGAGCTCGACAGTATCTACTGCAAGCTTGAGTACCTGAACCCCTCCGGCTCCGTAAAGGCGCGGATAGCGAAGTACATGGTCGAACGCGCCGAGGACGAGGGCCTGCTGAAACACGGCGACACCATCGTCGAGGCGACGAGCGGCAACACCGGCAACGCGCTCTCTATGGTCGCCGCGGTGAAGGGCTACCGGATGCTCGTCGTCATGCCCGAGGGGATGAGTGGGGAGCGGGTCGCCATCAGCCGCGCCTTCGGGGCCGACGTCATGGAGATCGGGCACTTCCACGTCAACGAGGCCCTCGCCAAGGCCAAGGAGCTCGGCGGCGAGCCCGGCTACTTCTGCCCCTCGCAGTTCGAGAGTGAGTGGAACGTCGAGGAGAACCGGACCTGGCTCGGGCCGGAGATCCTGGAGCAGTTACCCGACGGCGTGGTACCCGACGCCATAGTGATGGGCGTGGGAACGGGGGGGACCCTGATCGGGGTCGGCCAGGCCTTTCGCGAGGTGAACCCGGCCGTCAAGCTCTTCGCGATGGAGCCGTCGGAGTCCTCGACGATCCTTTGCGGGGAGGTCGGGGACCACCTCATCGAGGGCATCTCCGACGGCTTCGTCCCCGGCATCTTCGAGCGCCACCAGCAACTCGTGGACACCGCCCTTACCGTTGACTCCGAGGAGGCCGTAGGCGAGATGCGCCGCCTCGCCCGCGAGCACGGCCTCTTCGTGGGCCCCTCCAGCGGCGCAAACCTCATCGCAGCGAGGAAAGTGCGCGAGTCCTACCCGGACCTCAGGACCATCGTCACCCTCTTCTGCGACGAGGGCGAGAAGTACATAAGCGAGCACTTCGCCTCCAGGGACGAGGTCAGGTTCACCGCCGAGAACTACACCTGAA
>CADCUW010000533.1 GCA_902805985.1 uncultured Rubrobacteraceae bacterium | reverse complement strand
CGTCGAGCACCGGCCGCCGCTCCTCAACCTCAACCGTAACTATACCGGACTCGGAATCTTCGAGCACCTCCGCACCCTGAACCCAAGGGTTAGCCTCCACCCTGCGCTCCAGCTTCTCCTCGTTGAGGGTGAGGAGGCTCGCGTGCTCGGAGACGGCGTCCCAGGCGTCGGATTCGGGGTACATGGTGGCGCCTTCGACCCGGATGCCGGTCACGGGGAAGCTCAGGTACGTGACGACCACGACTGCGGCGGTCGTCACCAGGGCGACGAGCATGGAGATGAGGATCGAGCGCAGGTGAGAGGTCAAGGTCTCTATCTCGGGGCCTCCAGCAGTTCGAGGAGGTCGTCCCCCACGCCGGAGATATCGCCGGCGCCGAGGGTGAGCACGAGGTCGCCAGGTTCGGAGATGTCGCGGAGGACGCGGGGTATGGCGCCCTGTTGTGGCAGGTAGAAGACCTCCGGGTGCCCGCGGGTCTCGCAGATGGCGTCCACGATCAGCTTCCCGTTCACGCCGGGCTGGGGCATCTCGCCGGCGCCGTAGACCTCCGTTATGACGACGGCGTCCGCCGCGCCGAAGGAGTCTCCGAACTCCTTATAGAGGGCTCGGGTCCGGGAGTAGCGGTGGGGTTGGAAGACCGCGATCACCCGCCCCCCATCACCCACGGTCGAGCGCGCGGCGTCGAGGGTCGCTGAGAGTTCGGTCGGGTGGTGGGCGTAGTCGTCCACCACGCGTACCTCCCCCCGCTCGCCCTTGAGCTGGAACCTCCGCCGCACGCCGCCGAAGGTCCGCAGGGTCAAAGCCGCCTCGTACGGGTCGTGCCCGATCCAGCGGGCCGTCGCGACGGAGGCCAGCGAGTTGAGCACGTTGTGCCGCCCGTAGACGCCGAGCTCGACCGTCCCCCGCTCCTCGCCGTCCTCGAAAAGCCTGTAGCTATTCGGTCCCAACACCTCGGCCATGAGGTCGCCGCCGGAGATGCCGTACGTCGTGACGGGACAGGGCGCCTCTTCGGCGAGCCGCAGGCACACGGGGTCGTCGGCGCAGACGACGAGGTGGCCGTCTGGGGGGAGCGCGCCGAGGAACTTCCCAAAGGTCTCGATCACGTCGTCCAGCGAGTCGTAGAAGTCCGGATGATCGAACTCGACGTTTGTGACGACGGCGACCTGCGGACGAAGGTAGAGAAAGGAGCGGTCGCTCTCGTCGGCCTCGGCGACCACGAGGTCCTGGCGCCCGAAGGCGACGTTGCTCCCGATGTCGTTGAGCTCGCCGCCCACGAGCGCCGTCGGGTTCTCGCCGAGCGAGCGCAGTACGTGGGCCGTCATGCTCGTCGTGGTCGTCTTGCCGTGGGTGCCGGCGATGGCGACGCTGCGGCTGCCCTCAAGGATCGAGGCCAGGGCCGCGGCGCGGGGCAGGACCGGGATCGAGCGGCGCCGGGCCTCCAGCAGCTCGGGGTTCGTCTTCGGGATGGCCGTCGAGATCACGACCTGATCGGCGTCCCCCACCTGCCCCGTGTCGTGCCCGATATACACCGTTATGCCGGCCTCCCTGAGCCTCCGGGTGTAGGCGGACTCCTTGAGGTCCGACCCGGAGACCTCCTGCCCGCGGCTCTTGAGGACCTCCGCGATGCCGCTCATACCCGCGCCGCCGATGCCTATCATGTGGATCTTCACGACCCGGCCTCCTCTCCTGCCGCCACCAACAACCGCAGGGCGACGGCGTCCGCCGCCCCCGGGGTCGCGAGCGCCGCCATCCCGCTGGCCAACGCCCCGCGCTTATCGTCGTCGTTTAGAAGGTCCTCGACCCTACGCTTCAGCGAGTCCGCCGTGACCTCCCCGTCCATCATCAGCTCCGCCGCGCCCTTCTCGGTGAAGTAGCGGGCGTTGTGCAGTTGATGGTCGCCGGTGGCGAAGGGGAAGGGAACGAGCACGGCGGCCCTGCCGACCGCCGCTATATCGAAGAGCGACCCGGCGCCCGCTCGGCTCACGATGAGATCGGCCGCCCCCAGGTACCGCCAGATGTCGTCCACGTACTCCAGGATCACGTGCCGCGGGTTCTGCGTCGAGAGCCGTTGGAAGTCCCGCCGACCCGCCACCTGCACGACCGTGTAAGGCGTGCTCCCCCGGAACGCCTCGACCGCCGCGAGGTTGAGCTTGAGCGCCCCGCCGCTCCCGCCGAAGATCACCACCACCGGCGGCTCCAGCCCGAGATCGCGCAACGCCTCCTCCCGCGAAGCCCCGAAGAACTCCCCCCGCGTCGGCATCCCGACCGTCTCGGCGCCCTTCAGGTAGTCGGCCGCGCGCGGGAACGTCACCAGCGTCTGCTGGGTGATCCTGCCGGCCGCCCGGTTCACCCGCCCCGGCACGCTGTTCTGCTCGTGCAGCAGCGTCGGCACCCCCAGCGTCCTCGCAGCCACCACCGCCGGCGCGCTAGCGTATCCCCCCACCCCCAGAACCGCCCCCGGCTCGATCCGGCGTATTATGCGTCTACAACTATAGATGGCCTTGAGGAAGAGGCTGGCGGCGCGGGCGCGGGACAGGGGGTTGCCGGCGAAGCCCGTGAGGTTGAGGGGATGGAGGGGGAAGTTGGCATCGGGGACGAGGGTCGCTTCGATGCCGGTTCGGGAGCCGACGAAGTGTACGTGTGCGCCCATGGAGCGCAAGCTAGAGGCCACGCACAGCGCGGGGATCGCGTGCCCGCCCGTCCCGCCCCCGGCTATCAGCACGCGCGGGGGAGCGGCGGTTGCGGCGCGGTTTGATCTCTCTCGCTCTCTCACTGTCCTCCGATATCCTGTAGAGGAGCCCGACGGCGGCGAAGCATACCAGGAGGCTCGAACCCCCGTAGGAGACGAAGGGCAGCGTCATCCCGGCGAGCGGCAGCACCACCATCGCCGCGCCCATGTTGAAGACGGCCTGAAGGACCAGCATCGTCGTAAGCCCTGCCGCCACGCAGCGGGCCATCACTGAAGGGGCTTCAAGGGCGATCTTCACGCCCGCCAGCGCGATAAAGCAGAAGGCCGCTATCACCCCGATCATTCCGACGATGCCCAACTCCTCGCCGACGAGGGCGAAGATCATGTCCGTCCCTATCTCCGGCACGTTCGCCCCCTGTCCCCCGGACCCCGCGCCGGAGCCGAAGAACCCGCCCGCCTTTATCGCGATCATCGCCTGCACGTTCTGGTAGCCGGAGGTGTC
>CADCUW010000532.1 GCA_902805985.1 uncultured Rubrobacteraceae bacterium | reverse complement strand
CGAATGTCATCCCGACCCGGGTATCCGGCACGGACCCGTTATACAGGTGCAGGTCCGAACCGCAGATGCAGGATCTCGTGACCCTGACGATGGCGTCCTGGGGGTGCAGGATTTCCGGTTCGGGCTTCTGGTCGATGCGGACCCGATGGGGGCCCCGGTAATTCATGGCTAGCACGGAGGCGCATCCTCTCTTTTTCGGCTTCTATACCCCTTTTGTCGCCGCGCCAACAGATTGTGCGTCCGGGCCGCTCCTGCAGTGGCGGGTTTGGCGTTGCCCGCGAGACCTGCGATGGTCCTGCCACCCTGACGGTCACGGTGGAGGCCATTTCGACGAACGCTTCCGCAGTGGCTAAAGCGGAGGCTACCTACTAGATGGTTAGATG
This sequence comes from uncultured Rubrobacteraceae bacterium, assembly GCA_902805985.1. Taxonomy (GTDB): domain Bacteria; phylum Actinomycetota; class Rubrobacteria; order Rubrobacterales; family Rubrobacteraceae; genus Rubrobacter_D. The sequence goes on along the minus strand of CADCUW010000532.1, from coordinate 10,833 downwards.
CCAGGCTGTTGATGCTAATGGAGCATACAGCAGCGCGGAACGAGGGAGATGTGCGGGGCGATGGGCCCGCCGGAGTTCACGGTTTTGAAGGAGGTGGGGGAGTTCCCGAGCTAGCTTTCGGCGCCTCCCCTTTGGGCGCCGGCGGAGGCGTGTGGGAGACGCCCCAGCGGGCAGCGGCTTCGATGACACGGGGCCGGGACAGATCGGCCCCGGCCCTTGCACTTTACTGTTCACCGTACGCCGTAGAAGACACGTTATCCGAAGTTAACCCCACGCGTGAGGGCTGCCCGGCCGGCCCGCTCCCCCGTAGAGAAGATGAAGCCCAACCACGCTACGGCCCCGTAGGAGACGATACTCGCGATGGGGCCACGCCCGCTAAACTTGCTGTCCTTTAGCCTTGCCTCTGCTTGTGCCTGGGGTTCTCGCACGTCACGCGTATGACGTCCTTCCTGCGTACCACCTTGCACTTGTCGCAAATAGGTTTGACGCTCGCCCGTACCTTCAAAAATTCCTCCTGCTGGCTCCGTTGCTTCTGCGTTCATTCTGACCGGGTTCTACCCTGAACTTCTCGCCCGGCAGGATGCGGATGAACTCATCAGCATCCTACTTAGGATCAAGAGGGCTCAAAGCTTTCCCGTTACCGATCTTGCTCATCGATCTCCTGGTATCTCAGATTCTCCTCGCTCCTCTCTGGCCTCGCGGGGCTGCGGTCTCCTCTGTGGCATCCCCTCCTCGTGTTACCTCAGTAGAACCCCTTTGCGGCCCTCATCTATAAGACGACCCAACCGGCCGATTTCTTACCCCCTGGTCTCCCGTGTTTTATCCCGATTGGTCGACAGCTTGGGGACCGGCCGAACAGGATGTCGGGCATGAGGGTTCCTTTCAGGGCGCCGATCTTACGTCACGTGTTGCCAATACAACCACTGTTACGTTCCGGGTGGGCCCCTTCTATGCGCCCTCTTTTGAGAAACCACGCAATCAGGGGGGCGTGGCGAATGCGCTGCACGGAGGTGAGTCGCGGGTTTTCCGGCTTCCACGTTTGCCTTTGCCCACCGGGGTGTGAGGAAGGTAGGTTCTCCGAGGTCCGCTATCTGTGAATCGGACCTGGTGCCAAGCGCCGTTCGGGTTCGGGCGAGGACCCGGGTAGGGGAGACCTATCCGGGATACCGCTGCGAGGACCTATTGAGCCCTCGCAGCGGCGATGCCCGATCTGGCGCTAGCGCCGTTCGAGGTCGAGCGCGACGCTGTTCATGCACCAGCGCTGCCCGCCGGCCTCCCTCGGGCCGTCGTCGAAGACGTGTCCGAGGTGGGAGTGGCAGCGCGCGCACCGGACCTCGGTGCGCGCCATCCCGTGGGAGCGGTCCTCGACGATCTCGACGGCGTCGGGCGAGACGGTCTCGGTGAAGCTCGGCCAGCCGGTACCCGAATGGTACTTCGCGCGGCCGTCGAAGAGCGTGTTGCCGCAGGCGGCGCAGCGGTAGAGGCCGTCTTCGTCGGTGTCCACGTACTCGCCGGAGAACGGGCGCTCGGTCGCCGCCTCGCGCAGGACGGCGTACCGCTCCGGCGAGAGCCGCTCTCGCCATTCCTCGTCGGTGCGGGGCAGATCGTCCCCCGCCGTACCCTCGCCGAGCCCGACCGGGCAACTTACGCCGGTCCCGCCTATGCCGCAGTAGCCATAGGGAACCTTGTGGAGGTACTGCTGGTGGTAGCCCTCGGCGAGGTAGAACGGGCCGGCGGGCGCGATCTCGGTGGTGATCGGACCGTAACCGGCACCCCTGAGCGCCTGCTCGTAGGCCTCGCGGGTCTCCTCGGCGGCCCGGCGCTGCCCGGCGTCGGCGTGGTAGATCGCCGAGCGGTACTGCGTGCCCTTATCGTTGCCCTGGCGCATCCCCTGCGTCGGGTCGTGGGCCTCCCAGAACACCGAGAGCAGGTCCCTGTAGGAGACCTTCTCGGGGTCGAAGACGACGAGCACGGCCTCGGTGTGACCGGTGCGCCCGCCGCAGACCTCCCCGTAGGTGGGGTTCGGCGTGAAGCCTCCCGCGTAGCCGACCGCCGTCGTGTAGACGCCGTCGATGGCCCAGAAGATGCGCTCCGCGCCCCAGAAGCAGCCGAGGCCGAAGACCGCGGTGCTCATGCCCTCGGGGAACGGCGGCTCGAGAGGCGTGCCGAGCACGGCGTGCCTCTCGGAAACGGCGAACGCTGGCCGCTCCCGGCCGGGAAGCGCCTCGGTTGACGTGATCATCCTGTTCTTGTGGCGACCAAAAAGCATCCTTTTATCTCCTTACCGTCGACTTCTCTAACCTACACTGCCTACACTGCAAGCTTCTGTGAGATCTTCTCGCTTTTGTCTCTGCCTCCTCAGATCGCATCGGACGGGCGATCTACAAGCCGCGTTCCCATTACAAACCGTCAATACTACGGGCGGCTAGGCGGCTGCCGGAAGGTTGCGTCCGGGCTCCCCCTCACTCCTAAGCGCTCGCTCCGTCTCGCGCTGCAACTGCCTGATCCTCTCGCGGGAGACCCCGAGCTCCTCGCTCAGGTCGGCGAGCGTCGCCGGCTCCTCACCGTCCAGGCCGTAGCGGCGGATGAGGACGCGGCGCTGGCGCTCGGGGAGCCGCCCGACGGACTCCATCAGGCGGCGTATCTCCAGCTTGCGCACCACATCGCCGGCCACCCCCGACTCGCGCTCGTCCTCGACAACATCACCGAGCTCCGAGCTGCCTTCGTCGGAGGAGAGCGGCTGGTTGAGGCTGGTGGCGTCCGGTATGGCGCCCTTGACGTCCTTTACCCGATCTACGTCCCAGCCGAGCCTCTCGGCGACCTCTTCGTCTGTGGGCTCCCGCCTGAGCTGGGCCGAGAGCTCGTTGTAGGCGCGGGCCATCTTCCTTACCTTCTCGCCCATGTGCACGGGCACCCTTATGGTCCGGCCCTTGTTGGCGACGGCCCTCTGGACGGCCTGCCTGATCCACCACGTAGCGTACGTGGAGAAGCGGAAGCCTTTCTCCGGGTCGAACTTCTCGGCCGCCCTCATGAGCCCTATGTTGCCCTCCTGGATGAGGTCACCGAAGGGCAGGCCCTTCCCGCGGTACTTCTTTGCGATCGGGACGACGAGCCTGAGGTTCCGCTCGATGAGCTCGGACCGAGCCTTCTCGTCGCCCTCCCTCGTCCTCCTGCCGAGAGCTATCTCCTCCTCGTGCGTGAGGAGCCTTCCGCGGCCGATCTGCCCGAAGTACCTCGAAAGAGGGTTCGGGGCCTCCCGATCGCTCATCCTGTCTGCCGTCTCTCGTGCTATATCGGACCCTCCTCGCCAAGCTCTATGTCCTTGTCATGCCGTGCGGTTCCCCGAACACCTCCTCCTCGCGTTCCCTGCGTAAGGCCCCTTTCTGGCCCTCGTTTGATAGACCACCCAAGGGACCAATTCCTTACCCCCTGGCATCCCGCGCGCCGTCCCGACCGGTTCTGGATCCTTCCCCTCGACGTGGTTGGTGCTGTGGTGGATGGAGAAAGCGGGGTACTATCGGCTCTGCATGAGAGACCGCACGAACGAACAATGGCTCGCCGACCTGCGGGGACCGAATCCCGACGAGGCGCTTGCGGACCTCTACGACCTGCTCGCGCGCGGGTTGAGGGCGGGTCTGGGAAGCTACGGGGGTGGCGCGGGCGCCAACGCCGGGGACTTCGCCCAGGAGGCTCTGATCAGGATAATGGGCAACCTCGATTCCTTCAGGGGAGAGAGCCGTTTCACCACCTGGGCGCAGAAGATCGCCATGAACGTCGCCCTCACCGAGCTCAAGCGCAGGCGCTGGCGCGACGTCTCCTTGCAGGAGTTGTTCGCCCGGCGCGAGGCGGCCAACCGCGAGCCGGCGGATACCCAGCTAAGCCCCGAACAACAGACGCTCCAGAACACGGTGCTGCGGGAGTTGCGTCGCGTGGTCGACGAAGAGCTGACCGACAGGCAAAGGGAGGCGGTCGTGGCGGTGATACTGGAGGGGATGCCCATCTCGGAGGTGGCGAAGCGCATGGACACCAACCAGAACGCCCTCTACAAGCTGCTCCACGACGCCCGCAGAAAGCTGAAGCGGCGGATGGAGGCCGCCGGTATCTCGTCAAGTGAAGTGCTGGCAGCGTTCAACGAAGGGTAGAATCCGTGAGAAATGGCGTGTCTAGCAGTTAGAAGTGGAGGAGAGGTCTACGATGCTGAAACGCGGTGACGTCGCCAGACTGGCGAGGGTCGTGGCCGAGACCCGCGAGACCGAGATCGGCTGCGACGAGTGTTTCGAGAAGCTGGATGGTTTCGCCGAGGTGGAACTCTCCGGGTTGGAAGCGAGGTCCATGATGCCGCTGGTAGGAGATCACATCGGCAAGTGTTCGGACTGTCGTAGTACGTTCGAGGCGCTACTTACGGCCCTGCGCCGCACGTAGCGGGCGGAGGAGTCCCGCGGTCCAAAACGGCACTCCAGGGCATGTCGGACAAAGCCTCTTGGAGTACGGCGCCCCTCAGCGTATCCTCGCCGTTCTGCACGTAGCCCGCCTGTTTCCCCTACTTACGCTCCTCACGGGGCTGCAGCACCTCGATCCCGTCGCCCACCCGTACCGTGCCACCCTTTATTACCCTCGCGCAGATACCACCGCGACCCTTCAATGCTTGCGTCATGCCCGGTTCGGTGAGACGCTCGATGTACCGGCAGACCGAGCGCGGCCCCCGGTACTCGAATACAACGTCCCCGACGCGGAACCGCTCGCCGCGCCGCAAGGTCTTCAGACTTGTCCCCCTGGTAACGACGTTGCGACGGTGCTCGCCGCTCTTCACGCCCACGCCGGTCTCCCTTTCGATGTCGTCGAGGTCTTCGGCCGCGACGAAGGTCACCTCGCAGACTCTGCCGAAGCGGCTCCAGTGCCCGGTACCCGCGCAGTAGCGGTCGTCCTCCAGCCCGCAGCCTTCGAGGGCGGCAGCCGTCCGGACACCCTCCATCTGCGCGCCAGCCGCCGGAGAGAGGAATATGCCTTCCACAAAGCCTGTCATCATCAGCCTCCCTTCGAAAATTGCGACCTCCTCTTAGAGCTACAACAGTATGATAGGGAGGCGATTCTCCCGTGCCCGAGAACCACCAGACGGTCTCTCCACGCGCCCGGGGAATGGGGCCTCTCGGACGAACTCTACAACCAGCCACGTCTTTTGAAGGTGAGGTAGCCGAAGCTCCCGACGTCGCGAGCGTTTCGCTCTCCGGTCACCGCTCACCGCCTCCGCGCTGGGCAGGAGGCCCGGCGTCTTCGTGCTGCCCTCGGTCTTGGGCGTCGATCCGCCGTCGGACGACACGGGGCAAGTCCTTCGGGTCATCCACCACCCACCGGCGGTCCAGGACGTCCGTGTCCCGAAACGCCCCGCGGGTCAGAGCGGTGGTCACTGCGACCACGGCGCTGCCGGCGGCGAGCGCCGCCACGACCCCCGCCGGGGAGTCTTCGATCGCCAGGCATTCGTCCGGGCTTACCCCAAGCTCGCGCGCTGCAAGGAGGGGCATCTCGGGGTCAGGTTTGCCGCGCTCGACGTCGTCGCGGGTGACGACCACGTCGAACTCCTCCCCAAGCCCCAGGATGTCCAGAACGCGGAGGGCCTGCTCGCGGTGGGACTGGGTGGCCAGGGCCGTGGGGTAGCCTTCACGCCTGGCGTTTCGGAGCAGCGAGATGGTGTGCGGGTAGCGGTGATCTTCGATCAGCTTCGGGTCGTCGAGCATTACCTCGTAGATGCCGAGCCTGACCTCTACGTAGGCCTGCCACGGCGCGTCCACGCCGAGAGGGGCCATGCGCGCGCTGGCCGCATCCTCGAGCCCGAAGCGCCGCATCAGGCCGACGGCGACCTCCCGGCGCGAGAGGCCGACCAGGTCACCGAAGGCCGCGACAACCTCCCCCTCAGAGAGGTCGGGCCGCAGCTCGACGGCGGCGCGGGCGTAGGAGAGAGCCTTGAGCTCCTCGGTTTCGACCAGCGTCCCGTCAAGGTCGAAGACGAAGGCCCGGATCATGCCCGTTCCGCCCCAGAAGCCGTCCGGGCGCCCTCTACAACGTACGAACATCTTTGCACGCTCATGCTCCTTTCCCAGGCTGAAGCCGCCTCCCCCGACGCCCACCGTCCCAAAGTGGGATCACGAGGAGCAGTGGCCTTCCTGGCCTTTACAACGCTCTCGTCACGCACCGGCATACCGATCTTCTCCACTAATCATCCCGGTTGAGCTTCGCCGCTTCTCTGGCCGGCGGGCGCGTCCGCAGCGCCTCGATATCCCATCCCGCGCTCTTCGCCTCGGCCTGATAGGCGCTCTCCATGAACTCCAGCAGGGTCTGTGTGGGGGAGGCGTTGTTGCGTGCCTCCTCGTAAGTCAGGAGCGCCATACCACCCTCCGGGAGCCAGCTTGCGGCTTCCGGACTCAGCGGATGTTTGGTCAAGCCCTCCGGGTCGTACTCGGGTGTAGCTATGAGCACGGTGTCGCAGGCCCGAACCTTCTCCCCGAGCTCTTCGACGGGCTCGGGGCCGCCCCGGTTCTCGCCGTCCTGGTCGAAGTAGGGTATCCGGCCGAGGTCGAAGCCCTCGCAGCTCATCCGCTCCGGAGCCACCTCGTTCGCCGCCCTGACGGTGCCGCGGTGGAAGGAGGGGTGCCTGAGGCTGCCGGCGAGGCCGACGATGCGGAAGTCTTTATGCTCCATCGCCCGTATCCCGTCGGCCTTCTCGAGCTGGTTCATGGAGTCCAGGTCCAATCGTTTATCTCGGGTGGGTCCTCGAAGTGCTCCCTCGAGTAGGCGGTGGCCCTTGCTATCGCCGCCTCACACTCGGAGATCAGAGTCGGGGCGCGATCCCTCAGGCGCGCATCGGAGGTTCTTTCGGCGCGCCGGAGCGCCTCGGCCGCCAGGTGGTAACGGCTCATGCCGTTTAGGACGACCATGTCGAACGGGGTCGTCGTGGTGCCCTGCTCGTTGAAGCCGCGGACGTGGAAGCGGTCGACGTCCACGTGGCCGTGCACGATCTCGTGGATGGCCCTCTGGTAGCCGTGGAAGGCGAAGACGACCGGCTTGTCCGCCGTGAAGAGCTCGACGAAGCGCGTCTCGTCCATCCCGTGCGGGTGGAACTCACGGGGGAAGAGCGTCATCAGGTCGACGACGTTGACCACGCGGACCCTGAGTTCCGGCGCGTTCTGGCGCAGCCAGTGGGCGGCGGCCACGGTCTCCAGGGTCGGGACGTCGCCGGCGCAACCCAGAACGACGTCCGGCTCGCCCTCCCCGTCGTTGCTGGCCCACTCCCAGACGGAGGCGCCCGCGGCGGCGTGCTCTATGGCAGCCTCCATGCCGAGCCACTGCAGCTGCGGCTGCTTGTCGATCACTATGAGGTTTACGTAGTCACGGCTCCTCAGGCAGTGATCGGCCACTGAGAGGAGGCTGTTGGCGTCGGGAGGCAGGTAGATGCGCGCCACGGTTCCCCTCTTGGAGAGCATCACGTCGATGAGGCCGGGCCCTTGGTGTGAGAAGCCGTTGTGGTCGTTGCGCCAGGCGGTCGAGGTGAGGAGAACGTTGAGCGAGGCTATGGGGTCGCGCCACGGGAGCTTGTCCGCCTCCTCGAGCCACTTGGCGTGCTGGACCATCATCGAGGCGGCGATCATCCCGAACGCCTCGTATGTGGCGAAGAGGCCGTGGCGCCCCGTGAGTAGGTAGCCCTCTAGCCAGCCCTCGCACAGATGCTCGCTCAAGACCTCGAAGACCCGACCGTCGCCGGAGACGTGGTCGTCGTTGGGTATCGTGGGGCCGACGAAGCAGCGGTTCTCGACCTCGAAGACGGCGCCGAGCCGGTTCGAGTTGACCTCGTCGGGGCAGAAGAGCCGAAGGTTTCGCTGCCCGGCGTTGCTAGTGAAGGTGTCGCGCAGAAGCTCGCCCAGCTTGCGGGTCGACTCGTGACGCTCGGTGGCGGGCTTCTCGACCGGGAGCGCGTAGCCGCGAAAGTCGGGCAGGTCGAGATCCCTGAGGACCCTGCCGCCGTTGGCGTGCGGGCTCGCGCCCATGCGACGGGCGCCCCGCGGGGCGAGGTCGGCGAGCTCGGGGATCAGACGCCCCTCCTCGTCGAACAGCTCGTCCGGGCGGTAGGAACGCATCCACTCCTCCAGCATCGCGAGCTGCTCCGGGTCGGCCCGGACGCTTGACAGCGGGACCTGATGGGAACGGAACGTGCCCTCGACGGGCAGGCCGCCCACCTCGCCGGGGCCGGTCCAGCCCTTCGGCGTGCGCAGCACGATCGCGGGCCAGCGCGGGCGCCCCGAGACGCCCGTGTTCCCGCCGGCGCTCCCCTCGCGCGCCTCGCGCTGGATGCCCCGGATGCTCTCGTGGCAGGCGTCCAGCGTCGCGGCGAACGCCTGGTGCATGCGGTGGGGGTCCTCCCCCTCGACGAAGTGGACCTCGTAGCCGTGCCCTTCGAGCAGCTTGCGGACCTCCTCATCGGAGGAGCGGCCCAAGACGGTGGGGCCGGCGATCTTGTAGCCGTTGAGGTGAAGTATCGGCAGGACCGCGCCGTCGCGCGCCGGGTTGAGGAAGCTGATGGCCTTCCAGGAGCCTTCCAGGGGGCCGGTCTCGGCCTCGCCGTCGCCGACCACGGCGGCGACGAGGAGGTCCGGGTTGTCGAAGGCCGCCCCGAAGACGTGGGCGAGGACGTGGGCGAGGACGTAGCCGAGCTCTCAGCCCTCGTGGATCGAGCCTGGCGTGGGGACGCTCACGTGGCTCGGCACGCCGCCCGGTGTGGAGAACTGGCGGAAGAGCCGCCGAATCCCCGCGGCGTCTTGCGAGACCTCCGGGTAGACCTCGGAGTATGCGCCTTCGAGGTACACGTTGGCCAGGATGGCCGGGCCGCCGTGACCGGGGCCGGCGAGGAAAATGGCGTCTGCGTCCTGCTCCCGGATGAGCCGGTTGAGGTGGACGTAGACGAAGCTGAGGCCGGGGGAGGTGCCCCAGTGGCCCAGAAGGCGCGGCTTTACGTGCTCGGGGAGCAAGGGCTCGCGGAGGAGGGCGTTGTCCCGCAGGTAGATCTGTCCGACGGTCAGGTAGTTGACGGCCTGCCAGTAGCGGTGCATCCCGTCGAGCAGTTCCTCGGAGAGCGGTCCCGACGACGCGGCCTCCGGCGAGGAGGGTGCGCCGCCGTCCTCGACGGCGCTGGAGATGGTCGTATCAAAACGGTACATTTTCTGCCCCTTCCTGGGTAGCGGCCCGGTGGGTGTGCCTGGCTATCATCAGGTTCTCGTCGGTTCGCACCACGCGGACGGTCGCGGCACCGTCCTCTCGGGAGATGACCGGCGCGTGCGCCGCGTTGCGGTCGTGGTCGAGCTGGATGCCGAGGTACGCCAGGTTCTCGCAGATGCGCCGGCGCACGGGTGCGGCGTGCTCCCCGATGCCGCCGGTGAAAACGAGCGTGTCCAGCCCATCTAGTACTGCGGCGAGCGCCCCCAGGAACTTCTTCGCCTGGTAGCAAAAGAGGTCTACGGCCTCGCCTGCACGCGGGTCGTCCTGCTCGCGGGCCACAAGGTCGCGCATGTCCGCGCTCGTCCCCGAGACGCCGAGCAGTCCCGCCTCGCGGTTGACCAGGTCGTCAAGCACGCCGGGGCCCGATTCCTCCGACCTCAAAAGGTGGACGAGCACGCCCGGATCGAGGTCGCCGCTCCTCGTGCCCATCACGAGCCCGCCGGCAGGGGTGAACCCCATCGTGGTGTCGACGCCGACGCCGCCCCGCACCGCCGTGAGGCTCGCCCCGTTGCCGAGGTGCGCGATGACGACGCGGCCGTCGGCCCCCGCCGGGTCCGCGAGGCGCAGGTGCTCCATGACGTACTCGCAGGAGAGGCCGTGGAACCCGTAGCGGAGGACGCCCGCCTCGGCAAACCGGCGCGGGAGCGCGTAGAGCCGGGCGACGCGCGGCATCCGGCGGTGGAACGCCGTGTCGAAGCAGGCCACCTGCGGCACGGCGGGGTAGGTTCGGGCCGTGGCCTCCATCGTCGCTAGCACCTGGGGCATGTGCTCTGGATCCACCTTCGCCAGGCCGCGCAGGTTTTCGGTCAACTCGGCGTCGATGAGCCGAGGCTCGCCGTAGCGGTCCCCGCCATGCACCACGCGGTGACCGACCGCCGCCAGGTCGCTATCCCACCCATGGATCCGCAGTTGGTCGAGCAAGGCGCGCAGAGCGGCGGGGTGATCCGGGAGGGCAGCCGGCCGCTCCTCGAGGGTATCGCCTCGGTAGTCCTCCAGGCGCAGCCGGCTACCCGGTGACCCGATCCGCTCCGCCTGCGCGGCCACAAGGCGCGTCTCCTTTTCACCCGCGCGGTACAGTGCGACCTTGAGGCTGGACGAGCCCGCGTTGACCGTCAACAGATGCCGACCGTTCACAACCCGCACCTCTCGAAGCGGCCACAAGCGTATTCGGCGACCGGGCATCCCCCGGCGGCCCGGACCCGAACGAGGACGTCATCCGGTCCCGGTTCGGGTACCGGAGGGTTCACGATTTCGAGATGATCCGCGCCGCCGAATCCTTCTATCGCTACCGCGCGCATCCATGCCTCCTCGATCACGGCGTCAGCGCACCTTGCCCGGTGGTGAGCCCGCGCGCTCTAACCGGCGACCTCCTCCCCGACCCGCAGGTGCCTCATGCCCCTGAGGTCGACCAGATACCGGCCGCGGTTTTCGGTAAGCCGGATGAGGGCGTTGTCGCAATCCGGGCAGCGAATGATCGTGCCAAGGTCTCTGACCTCGTAGACCATCGCCTCCCCGAGCTTGCCGGCCCTTCCGCAGCCCCGGCAGGCGTATTCGGCGGTGGTCACCTCGAAG
>CADCUW010000531.1:1850-3222 GCA_902805985.1 uncultured Rubrobacteraceae bacterium | reverse complement strand
CTCGAAACCTCCCCTGAAAAGTCCTGCAAAATTAGCCTCATCTTCTACTTCAGGTGGCCTGGACAGTCTGTGGGGTCGTCTCGTATAGTAGCCGTTGTCGAGGATGGATCGACGGGGAGAACAGGCGAACGGCGGCGTCCTTTGCGGGCGTCGCCGGGAGCACGAGTGAGGGAGGGCTTTTGTCGGGAGGGTCGGGCGCTTTCGCGCACTTGCACTGTCACTCGGAGTACTCGATGCTGGACGGGGCGAGCCGCATCAAAGACCTCGTCTCTTTCGCCAAAGAGCAGAACATGCCGGGGCTTGCGCTCACGGACCACGGGGTGATGTACGGGGCCGTCCGGTTCTACAAGGAGGCAAAGGACGCCGGCATCAAGCCGCTCGTGGGGTGCGAGGTCTACGTCACCGCCGACAGGCACGACCGCAGCCGGGCCCCCTACTACCACCTGACGCTCATCGCCAGGACCGCCGCGGGTTACAGGAACCTGATGAAGCTCTCGACGGCGGGCTTTCTCGAAGGCTTCTACTACAAGCCGCGGGTCGACATGGAGACGCTCAAAAAGCACGGGGAGGGCATCATCTGCCTCTCAGGTTGCCTCTCGGCCGAGGTTCCGACCCGGATCCTCGAGGGCCGCTTCGACGAGGCGCGGAGGCTGCTTACCGAGTACGGTGAGATCTTCGACGCCGTCTACCTCGAGATGCAGGACCACGGCATCCCCGAGCAGCGGCGGGTCAACGAGGGGCTCGTAAAGCTCCACAAGGAGACCGGCCTCGACCTCATCGCCGCCAACGACTCCCACTACACGACCAAGCACGACGCCAAGATGCACGACGCGCTCTTGTGCATAGGGACGGGCAAGTTCTACAACGACCAGAACCGGATGCGCTTCCACGGCGAGGAGTTCTACGTCAAGAGCATCGAGGAGATGGCCCGCATCTTCCCCGACCAGCCCGAGGCGCTCTCGAACACCCTCAAGGTCGTCGAGAGCGTCGAGGACATCGGCATAGAGCTCGGAAAGACCAGGCTGCCGAACTTCCCGAAGCCCGAGGGGTACACGGCTGACCAGTACCTGCGCGAGCAGTGCGAGCGGGGGCTACGGGCGCGGTACGGGGAGCGGGCGAGGGGGCCCGAGGTGCAGGGGCGCCTCGAGTTCGAGCTCTCGACCATCGGGAAGATGGGGTTCGCCGACTACTTCCTCATAGTCTGGGACTTCGTGAAGTATGCCAAGGACCGGAAGATCGCGGTGGGGCCCGGGCGCGGGTCGGCCGCCGGGTCCATCGTGGCCTACGCTCTGGGGATCACGGACCTGGATCCGCTCCACTATTCCCTGCTCTTCGAGCGGTTCTTGAACCCCGACCGCATCAACATGCCGGA
>CADCUW010000531.1:0-1750 GCA_902805985.1 uncultured Rubrobacteraceae bacterium | reverse complement strand
GGCCCGGGCGCGGGTCGGCCGCCGGGTCCATCGTGGCCTACGCTCTGGGGATCACGGACCTGGATCCGCTCCACTATTCCCTGCTCTTCGAGCGGTTCTTGAACCCCGACCGCATCAACATGCCGGACGTGGACATAGACTTCTCGGTCTCGGGCCGTTCCGAGGTGATGAAGTACGTCACAGACAAGTACGGCGGGCACGAGCACGTAGCCCAGATCATCACTTTCGGGACCATAGGCGCCAAGGCCGCCATCAGGGACTCGGGGCGCATCTTCCAGTACCCGTACTCCGACACCGACAAGCTCGCCAAATTCATCCCGGACAAGCCCGTGGGCACGACCTTGCGCGACGTGCTGACGCAGGGCGAGGACGGCGAGTACGTGGCGGGGGAGAAGCATCCGGGTCAGGCGCGCGAGATCATCCAGTTCGTCAACACCAACGAGGGCGCCAGAGAGGTGCTCGACACGGCCTTCGAGATAGAGGGCTTCGCCCGGCACGCCGGAACCCACGCGGCGGGCGTCGTGATCTCGGAAGAACGCCTCACGGACATCGTCCCGCTCCAGAAGGTCAAGGACACGGACTCCGTCATGGTCCAGCACCCGATGAGCGACGTCGAGGCCTTGGGACTCCTGAAGGTGGACTTCCTCGGCCTGCGCAACCTCGACGTCATAGAGGAGACGCTCGAGACGATCCGGCAGAACACCGGCGAGGAGGTGGACATCCAGAACATCCCGCTCGACGACGAGAAGACCCTCAAGATGTTCGCCCGCGGCGACACGTTCGGGGTCTTCCAGTTCGAGTCAGGGGGGATGCAGCGGATGCTCCAGGAGGTCCGCCCGGACCGCTTCGACGACCTCGTCGCCCTGAACGCCCTCTACCGGCCCGGCCCGATGGACTACATCCCGACCTTCAAGAAGGGCAAGCACGACCCCGAGAGCGTGGACTACCGCGACGAGCGCTTGAAGCCCATCCTGGAGCCGACCTACGGGGTGGCCGCGTACCAGGAGCAGCTCATGGAGATCAGCAAGCTCCTCGGCGGCTTCACCCCGGGCCAGGCCGACACGCTGCGAAAGGCCATCGGCAAGAAGAACGCGGCGATGCTCGCCACCCTGAAAGACAAGTTCATGGAGGGTTGCGCGGCCAACGACGTCTCCCTGGACGTCGCCGACGAGCTGTGGAACTGGATGGAGAAGGCGGGCGGTTACTCGTTCAACAAGAGCCACAGCGCGTGCTACTCGTTTCTCGCCTTCCAGACGGCCTACCTGAAGGCCCACTACCCCGAGGCGTACATGGCGGCCTTGATGAGCAGCGTCATGAACACCAAGGACAGGGTGCCGCAGTACGTGGCCGAGGCCCGGGCGATGAAGATAGAGGTGTTGCCGCCGGACGTCAACGAGAGCGGGCGCCGCTTCACGGTCGTTGGGAACACCATCCGGTTCGGTCTCTCCGCGGTAAAGAACGTCGGGGAGAATACGGTCGAGGCGATACGGGCCGCCAGGGAAGAGGGGGGACCCTTCGCCGACATCTTCGACTTCTGCGAGCGGGTAGATTCCTCGACCTACAACAAGCGCACCCTGGAGTCCCTCATAAAGTGCGGCGCCTTCGACAACGTCGGCCCCTCGCGGGCCGCGATGGTCGCCGTCCACGCCAAGGCCGTCGAGCGCTCGACGAAGAGCCTCAAGGGCGCCTGCGAGGACCAGTTCTCGATGTTCGACGACGCCGAGATAGCGCCGCCCAAGCCCGCGTTCCC
>CADCUW010000530.1 GCA_902805985.1 uncultured Rubrobacteraceae bacterium | reverse complement strand
CGGCCACGCCCTGGAAGCCGCCGCCGACTACGCCCTCCCGCACGGCTCCGCCGTCGCCGCCGGCATGGTCGCCGAGGCGGGCCTCTCCGCCGACCGTTTCGGCACCGACCTGACGCACCTCCACGAGAAACTCCTCGAATCCGCCGGCCTTCCCCGCCGCTCCCCGGGCATCGACGCGGAGACCGCCCTAAGAGCCATGTCCCGCGACAAGAAACGCACCGCCGCGGACGGCGAGGCGAACCACCGCTTCGTCCTGCTCAGAGACGTCGGCCTACCCGTCTACGGCGTGGCCGTGGGCGACGACGAGGCCCGCGGCGCGATAGGAGCCGTCGTTGGCTAGCGTACACGTCCTGAACGGCGTCAACCTCGGCACTTTAGGCACCCGCCGCCCGGAGGTCTACGGAACCCTTACCCTCGACGATATAGAGAGGGATCTCCGGGAGGCTTTCCCTGGGGTCGAGTTCCAGTTCGGGCAGACGGACTTCGAGGGGGAGATGGTCGGTTTCGTGCGCGGGGCGGCTGGCTCGGATGGGATCGTGGTAAACCCGGGGGCGTGGACGCACTACTCCTACGCGCTCCACGACGCGCTGGAGGCGGTGGATGTACCGAAGGTCGAGGTACACCTATCCAACGTTCATCGTCGGGAGGAGTGGCGCCGGCGGTCGGTCATCTCGCCGGCGGTGGACGCGGTGGTGGCCGGCATGGGGGCTTACGGGTACAGGGCGGCCGTCGGGTACGTACTCGGCGCCCGGGTAGAGACCTGACCGCGGGTTGATCTGTGCGATAATATCGCGGCGCCGGGGCGGGGCTTCCGCCGGGGCGGGGCTTCCGGCGCGGAACTACACCACTCGAAGGCACATCTCGAAGGGGGACTTCGGGCATGATATCGACCAACCAGTTCAGAAACGGCAGCGCCATCCGCGTGGACGGCAAGAGGTTCACCATCCTGTTTTTCCAGCACGTCAAGCCCGGCAAGGGCGGGGCGTTCGTCAGGACGCGCCTGCGCAACATCGACTCCGGGGCCGTGGTCGAGAAGACCTTCCGCGCCGGGGAGAAGCTCGAGGGCGTCTCGACCCAGTCGCGGCCGATGACGTACCTGTACCGGGACGGGGACCTGCTGCACTTCATGGACGCGGATACCTACGACCAAGTTGCCGTGCCGGCCGAGGTCGTAGGCGATTCATCCGGCTACGTCGTTGAGGGTGGGACCGTGAGCGTGCTCTCCGCGGACGGGGAGGTCGTTAGCGTGGAGCCCCCGGCGCACGTGGACCTCGAGGTCACCCAGACCGACCCGGGGCTCAAGGGGGATACGGCGCAGGGCGGGAGCAAGCCGGCCACGCTCGAGACCGGCGTCATCGTGCAGGTGCCGCTCTTCGTGAACCCCGGAGATCGGGTGCGGGTCGACACGCGGTCCAACGAGTATCTGACGCGGGTCTGAGCCCGATGGAGAGAGCGACCCTTTGAGCCGGCGGACCGCGCGCAAACAGGCGTTCCTGACCCTCTACCAGAGCGACGTGACGGGCAAGCCCCTCGGTGAGACCGTGGCCCGCTGGCGCGAGTACAGGGGGGACCTTGACGCCTACGCCGTCCGGCTCCTGCGGGGCGTGGATGTCGAGAGAGACGCGCTCGATGAGGTACTCTCCGAGGTCTCCGAGGGGTGGCCCGTGCACCGCATGAGCGCCGTGGACCGCTCCATCTTGAGGCTCGCGCTGTTCGAGATGATCCACTCCGAAGACGTGCCGCCCGACGTGGCCGTCGGAGAGGCGGTCGAGCTCGCCAAGGGCTTCTCCGGCGACGAGGCGCCCGCCTTCGTCGGCGGCGTGCTGCGCGGCGCCGAGACTCGGATCTTCGGCGGGGTGCAGCATGGCTGAGGGGGCCCACAGCGCGCTGCGGTGGGAGTCGCACCGCCGGGCCTTCGAGGGGTACCTCGAGGGTTTGAGGTTCACCGCTGAGCCGCGACTGGCTGGGCTCGAGGAGGCAATGAGGTACTCCATGCTCGCGGGAGGCAAGCGGGTGCGGCCGACGTTGTGCATGGAGACCGCATGGGTCTTCGGGGACGAGCCGGCGCACGTGCTACCTTCGGCGGCGGCCATAGAGCTCATCCACACGTATTCTTTGATCCACGACGACCTGCCCGCCATGGACGACGACGACTACCGGCGGGGCAGGCCGACCGCGCACAAGAAGTACGGGGAGGCGATGGCGATACTCGCCGGAGACGCCTTCTTCGGGGAGGCGCTCGCCCTCATCACCGTCCACCAGAAAGCCGGGGTCGAGCAGGTCCTCGAGGTCGTGCGGGAGCTTGCGGGATCTACCGGGGTGAACGGCATGGTCGGCGGGCAGGTCATAGATATGGAGCAGACCGGGGTGGGAGACGATACGGACCCCGAGACCCTGCACCTGATCCACAAGTTCAAGACGGGGGCCCTCATCAAGTCCTCGGCGCGGATCGGCGCGATCCTCGCGGGCGCCCGGGAGGCCGACAAGGCCGCCGTGAGCGAGTACGCGTCTGAGCTTGGCCTCTGTTTCCAGATCGTCGACGACGTCCTCAACGCCACGGCCACCCGCGAGGAGCTCGGCAAGAGCGCCGGCAGCGATGCCGAACAGGGAAAGGCCACCTTCGTCGGGGTCTACGGCCTGGACGGCGCTAGAAGGCAGGCCGACGCCTCCGAGGAGCGGGCCCTGGCCGCGCTCTCGCGGGTCGACGGAGACACCTCGGGGCTCGAAGAGATGGCCCGCTTCGTGCGTAACCGGGGGAGTTAGCCCGCGGACGTGGAGGCCAAGGGCCAGAGGCTGGACACCCTGATGGTCGAGCGGGGGCTCGCCGAGACCCGCAGCCGGGCGCAGGGCCTGATCCTGGCCGGCGTCGTCCGCGTCGGCGATCATATCGTCACCAAGGCTGGCTCCCGCGTCCCCCTGAACGAACCTCTCTCTGTGATACAGGGTAACCGCTTCGTCTCCCGCGCCGGCGAGAAGCTCGACGCCGCGCTCGACGGCTTCGGTATCGAGGTCATGGGCCGCCGGTGTTTGGACGCCGGCGCCTCAACCGGTGGGTTCACCGACGTCCTCCTCAAGCGCGGCGCCGAGAGGGTATTGTCGGTGGACGTCGGATACGGGCAACTGGACTGGTCGCTGCGCCAGGACCCCAGGGTGATCGTCCTCGAACGGACCAACGTCAGGCACCTGAAGGGCTCAGACCTTCCCTTCGGGCTGGACTTACTGGTCGCGGACCTCTCGTTTATCTCGCTCGGGGTCGCGCTCCGGACCCTCCTCTCGACGACACCCTCTCTGAACGAGGCGGTCGTGCTCGTCAAGCCCCAGTTCGAGGCCGGGCCAGGCCTCGTGGGGCGCGGCGGGGTTGTGGGCGACCCTGGGGTTCGGGCCGGTGTGATCCTGGACGTCGTCGAGTCCTTTGCTGGCGTCGGCTTCGGCGCCGTGGACCTCGCGGCTGCGGCGGTCACGGGCCGCAAGTCCGGCAACCAGGAGTACCCGCTGCGGCTGCTGAGGGGTACGTCGGCTAGCCTGGATGAGGGGCGTATCCGCGAGGTCGTGTCGGGTGCCTGAGGAGGTCGGCATCGGCCAGGTGCGGCGGGTCGCGGTCGTCGCGAACCCGAGGGTCGACGACGGCCACTCCGAGCGGCTGGTCGCGGCGCTCGAGAAGGGCGGCGTGGAGGTCGCGGACGTGAGGCCCCAGGGCGAGCCCGACGGGGCCGTCGAGCCAGACCTCGTCTTCGTGCTCGGCGGCGACGGGACGATGCTCAAGGCGGCCAGGATGTACCCGGGGCGCGTCCTGCTCGGCGTCAACCTCGGCAAAGTCGGCTTTATGTCCGGGATGCTCCCCGACGAGATGGAGGCAGGCGTCGAGAAGGTCCTGAACGGTGGTCTCTCCGTCCAGCAGTACCGGATGCTCGAGGTGCGCCGGCCGGGCGAGGAGCCGGAGCTCGCGGCCAACGACGCCGTGCTCATCAAGAAGCGGCCCCACCAGCTCGTCTCCGTGAACGTCTCGATAGGGGGGGAGGAGCTCTTCGCTTTCCGGTGCGACGGGTTTATCGCGGCGACACCGCTCGGCTCGACCGCGTACGCGCTGTCGGCGGGCGGGCCCATAATCTCGGGCGATGCCGGATGTTACGTGCTCGTGCCCATAGCGCCGCACGCGCTCGTCAGCCGGCCGCTGGTGCTCGGGGAGGAGCAGGTCGTCGAGCTTACTGTGGTCGGGCGTGAGGCGCTGCTCTCGTTAGACGGGGATGATCCGCGCGAGGTGGCGGAGGGCGGGGAGATCGAGATCCGGCTCTCCCCAAGAAGCGTCAGGATCGGACGCACCGAGGACTGGAGCTGGTGGCGGGCCGTCAGGCGGACGTTCTTGTAATGCTGACGGAGATCTCGGTACAGAACGTCGCCCTGATCGAGGAGGCCACCCTCGAACTCTCCCCCGGCCTCAACGCCATCACCGGCGAGACCGGCGCCGGAAAGACGCTGCTCGCGACGGCTCTCCAACTGCTTCTGGGAGGCCGCGCCCGCTCGGAGGCCGTCCGCGCCGGCGCCGAGAAGGCCACGATTGAGGGAACCTTCGTTCTGCCGGAGGAGACCGGCCCGGCGCTCCTCGCGGAGGCTCTCGGCGACCTCGCCGATGAGGTAGACGCCGATGACGGCCTGGTCCTCCGCCGCACCCTGACGGGCGAGGGGAGGTCCCGCTGCTTTGTCGGCGGCGTCTCCGTTCCGGTGCGCGCCCTCGGCACCCTTGGCGAGCGCCTCGTCTCCTACCACAGCCAGCGGGAACAGGCCCGTCTCACCGAACCCGCCGAGCAACTCGCCATCCTCGACGACTTCCTGACCGGCAGGGCCTCGGAGGCCCGCCGGGACCACGAGGAGGTCTGGCGCTCCGTCGAGGCGGCCCGCCGGGAGCTCGCCGAGGTCCGGGCCACGGGGGAGGCCCGCCTGCGCGAGGCGGACTTCCTGCGCTTCCAGGTGGGTGAGCTAGAAGCGGCCGGATACAGCTCTCAGGAGGCCGACGAGCTCGCCCGCGAGCGCGACCGCCTGCGAAACGTCACGGATCTCCAGCAGGCCGCCGCGGCGGCCGCCGCTTTTCTCTCCTCCGAGGAGGGCGGCGGGGCGGTGGACTCCGTCGCCAGCGCCGCCGGGGAGCTCGAGACGGCCCTCCGCTTCGACGCGGGCCTCTCGGGGTTGCTGGAGCGCCTCGGCGGCCTCTCGGCGGAGCTCGAGGACGTGCTCTACGAGCTCCGCTCCTACGTCGAGGAGCTCGAGGCGGACCCGGGCCGTCTCGAGACGGTAGAGGACCGCATCGCCGCCCTGCGCGCGCTCGAGCGCAAGTACGGCGACGTGGAGGGCTACCTTGACGAGGCTCGCGCCCGCCTCTCGCGCCTGGAGAACCTGGACGAGGAGACGGCGGGGCTCGAAGCGCGCGTCGCGGACGGCGAGCGGCGCCTCGCCGCGCTCGCCCAGACGCTCTCAGCGGGCCGAGAGAAGGCGGCCAAGCGCCTCGCGAAGAAGGTGCAGGAGAACCTCTCGGGGCTCAACCTCGGCCGGACGGAGTTCAGGGCGAGGCTCGTGCCGGCGGAGGCGGGGCCGACGGGCAGGGAGCGGGTGGAGTTCGAGATCCGCCCGAACCCCGGTGAGCCCGAGCTTCCCGTCAGGCGCTACGCCTCCGGCGGCGAGCTCTCCCGGATAATGCTCGCCATCCGTCTGGCCCAGGAGCGCGTCGAACCGGGCGCGACCTACGTCTTCGACGAGGTCGACGCCGGCATCGGCGGCGAGACCGCCACGGCCGTCGGCGCCAAGCTGCGCGAGCTCGGGATGCGCAACCAGGTCCTGACCATCACCCACCTGCCCCAGATCGCCTCGGAGGCCGCCTCCCACGTCGTCGTCGCCAAAGAAGAGTCCGCCGGACGCACCATCACGCGCATAACCCGCGTCAGGGGCGAGGAGCGCCTCAAGGAGATGGCCCGCATGCTCTCCGGCCGCATCGACGACGCCTCACTCGCCCACGCCTCCGAACTCCTCGTCGGCAAATAACCCCCATCCACCCTTTTGTACTCATAATACTACAAACGGATTGAACCCGTGATCGTTCGGTTCCTGCCGTCCCGCTCGTAGCAATCCTCGAGTTGTAACCGGACTGCTGCGCGGTTCACCCCTGTGTGAGGGCGGCGCCGGGAGGCTCGACGAGCTGAGCTCACTTCTCGGGTGGTAGCGCGTACGCTACGAACGCCCAGGCCAGGCCGAAGAAGATCCAGCCCGCGGCGTTCCCCAACCATAGCCCCGCCAACCCGGCGACGAGCGCGAGAGCGCACCAGATCGGCAGCCCTCCGGTCCTGGCTGCGGCGCCGCAGAGCAGCAGGTAACCGGCGCTCAGGAGGATCGCCCCCGCGACGTACACGAGCCCACCGAAAAGTAAGATCCCCTGCTTCAGGGCGAACAGCGGGTACACCATTCCGCCGGTGTCGAGGAAGTCGAAGAACGGGACCGCGACGATGTGCCCGGCGCCGGCCAGGGCGATGCCGACGAAGGTCGCGATGAATCCGGCCGTCCCCGCCCGTCCGTAAGCCGTCGCCAGCCGGGCGTGAAGGCCCGAGAGGGCCACCAGGAAGGCGAGCAATGCCGCCCCTTCCACGACCAGGACGAGACGGTCGTTGAGAGTGTCATAGTCGTAGTAACCGGGATTCGAGAGGATGAGGATACCCTCGACCACCGAAAGCGCGCCCACCAGCAAGCTCGCCCACCGGAACAACGCGTGCCGCCTCGTCAAGGACACCGCTAGCTGAAACCGCCTGGCCGGCCCGAGGCCACTTCCCGCCACCGGCTTCGAGACCCCGTTAGAAGACCGTTACCCCATCCACGAGGATCTCGTCCACAGCGGGCACCGCCGGGGAGCGGACCTCCGCGAGCCCGGCCTCGATGGACTCCGACGAGGCTCCCTCGCGTGAAGCCGACCATGGGCGCGTTCTCTTCCGGGGCACGACGGGCGATCTTTCCTCTCGTACTGCCGGGGCCGACCACGCCTACCCTCCTCTCGCTACTTCTATTAATCGCCTCCTCATCCTAATTCTCCCACGAACCATAGGCGCCATTTTTCGCGTCGGAGCCAACCGGGGATCAGGCGCAGCTCCGGGGAACCGTCGCGTCGCTCTCTCAGTACATCAGTCGGCGCCAGTCACAGAGCGCGGGCGGGGGCGGGAGGCCGGGGCTACCAGGCTCACCGCGTCCTCGCACGGAAGCTCACCGCCGCGCCGACGAGGCAAGCAAGGGTCTCGACGGTTCTCCCTCATCGGACGTCCCCCCAATATACGCCGTATCGCGATACGGCGTATATTGGGGGGAACACATGATCTCGGGTAAATTGTACGGTAGAGGCGCGAAAGGTCTCCGCTTGCTTAGCTGGGCGCAGGCGAGAGCTTTTGCAGCAGACGCAGGCTGCTAGCGTGAGACGAGGAGGCTTGGCAATGTCACCGGATCCCATTCTGCTCACCGGCGGTTCCGGCGTTGTTGGTCGTTGGACGGCGCGGTTCCTGCGCGACGCCCACCCCAATACGCCGCTGCTGATCGGCGGGCGCAACCTCGCCAGGGCTGAAGAAGCCGCGGCCGGGATCGGCGGTGTGGGTGCCGGCGTGGAGGGCGTGGCGCTCGACCTTGCCGCCGATGACCTTGGCCTCGGTGAGCGCCCGGTAAGCGCCGTCGCCGTCTTCTTTACGGACGAGAGGGTCGCCGGGCTCCGTTTCGCACAGTCGCGGGGTGTGCCGCACATCAGCATCTCCCCGGGCATCAACGAGCTCGGACCCGAGGTAGCGGCCTACATACACGACCCAGGCGCCGCGCCGGTCGTCCTCGGCACGGAATGGCTTGTGGGCGCCACGAGCGTTCCCACACTCGAGTTCGCCAGGGCGTTCGGCCGGGTCCACGACATCGCCATCGGCGCGCTGCTCGATGAGCAGGATGCCTTCGGTCCGGCGGCAGAAGCCGACCTGGAGCGCCAGACCAAGACCATGCCCGCGGCGCTTGTTCGCCGCGACGGCGCTTACGCCTGGCGCGTTGGCGACGATGCCAGGGCCAAGCTCCGCGCCGTCGACGGCACCGAGATGGAGGCCTCCGCCTTCTCCCCCTATGACGTTGTCGGCCTGGCGACCGCGACCGGCGCGCCGAACGTTCAATTCAATCTCGCGATCGGGGTGAGCTCCACCCGCCGCCGGGGCGAGGCGATGTCGACCGAGATCGTCATCGAACTCGCCGGGGAGGATCATGCGGGCCGACCGCTTCGCACCCGTCATGCGGTCGTCCATCCCGAGGGACAGATGCCGCTGACGGGCCTCGGGGTCGCCATGGTTCTCGAACGGCTCGTCGGGCTCGATGGAGATCCGGCAACCCCGCCCGGACTCTACTTCCCGTACCAGCTGCTCGAACCCACCGCCTACTTCGCCCGCCTCGAGCAGATCGGCGGAGCGGTCATGAAGCTGGAGGGAGGCTTGCCCCAGGCGCCGGGGTCGAGGGGCGTGTGAACCAACTCGGGCGGCGGAGGGCGATGGCGACGCTTTGCGAGGGACGGGCTGCAATTAGCGGGCGATTGTGGTCGTCGCCCCGTCGATGATTGGCCACCTCCATGGGCCGCCAGGCACGCCCTGGCCGTCGAAGTATGGACATGGAGATATGGAGATGCGAGAGCCCGCCCTGCGCATCCGCCGCCCTTAGTGCGGGTGCAGTGGGCGGTGGTCGCCGACTCGGAGTGGGCGGCGGGGCTGGAGTCACCACATGACGGCGCGGATCTTCACGCTTGCGAGGTCAGCCGTTGGATCCATACGTCCGACGGGCTCGCAGTGGACGATCCCGGGGAGCGAAGCCAGAACCTGGGTCGAGACCGCGGGGTCGTGCTCGTAGCGTGCACGGGATGCGGGTCCTGACCGAAGCCGACCCGTAGAGATAGCCATCTTCCCGGGTTATCTCGGCAGCTTCGCCATCGCGCGTACGCGCCACGGCGCCCGGGTCGCTGGCCGGGGTATGTTCGGTACTGGTCGACAGGAGGACTACGTCGCCCGGCATCAACTTCCCCTGTGGCTCACCCGGCAGCCTGAGCCACACTACACCTGCGGTGACCGCGTGAAACGCCGCCCCGGGCATGCCCGTCCTCCGAACCCCCCGATCCTCACCCGCCTCGACCCGCGCCCCGACGTTGCCGCGGACCCCTGACACAGCGAGCACATCGGCGAGCAAATCCATGCGCCCAACGTACCGAGAACGGACCCGGAGATCAATCGCCTGTGGTGCTGAGTGGAGCGTGATCGGTGATTTGGTGAGGCAAAAAGGTATCGATATGATCTTTTTAATCATTGATAAGTCCATGTACCGTCACATACACTAATCCGCGTTGGCATCACCCTGGGCAACCCGGCCCGTCACACCCTGGAGGTCGTCGTGGAACTATCCGGAAGCATCGCCCTCGTCACCGGCGGCAGCCGGGGAATCGGCAAGAACGTGGTCCAGAGCGTCGCCGGGCGCGGCGCAGACGTGGTCTTCACCTACCGGAGCAGCGAGGCGGAAGCCGAGGCGCTGGTGGCCGAGGTGGAAAGGATGGGCCGCCGCGCGGTCGCCCTGCCGCTCGACGCGGGTGACGCCGGCGCCTTCGGGGCTTTCGCCGAGATGGTGCGGGGCGTGTTGCGGGGGTGGGGCGCCGAGCGGTTCCGGTTCCTGGTCAACAACGCGGGTCTGGGCCTGTACGCGAGCGTCGCCGACACCACCGAGGCGCAGTTCGACGAGATCATGGACGTGCACGTCAAGGGGCCGTTCTTCCTGACCCAGAGGCTCCTGCCGCTGATGGCCGACGGCGGGCGCATCGTCAACGTCTCAAGCGCCCTGACGCGCGCCGGCGTCACCTACCAGGGGTTCGCGGCGTACGCCTCGGCCAAGGGCGCGGTGGAGGTGATGACCAGGTACATGGCGGCGGAGCTCGGCCCGCGCCGGATCTCTGTTAACGCGATCGCGCCGGGGGGCATCGTAACCGACTTCGGGGGCGGCGCGATGCGCGACCTGGCGACAAACGAGATGGTCGCCTCCCGTACGGCACTCGGACGCGCAGGTCTTCCCGAGGACGTCGGCGGGGTTGTGGCGTCGCTCCTCTCGCCCGAGATGGGCTGGGCGAACGCGCAGCGTATCGAGGTCTCGGGCGGGCAGGACCTGTAGGACCGCGCGGCGGTTCGGCTCTTAATACTACGGGGTTAGCGCAGGTGTACCGTCTCTTGATCGTGCCGGCACTGGGCACGTTCGCGGTCGGCACCGCCGGCTTTGTGCAGCAACCCCGTCACTGGGCCTACATGGATTAGCGGCGGCGAGCGGCACGAGTACGAGGTGGCCGTCGTCGGGGACCGGCCGAAGCTAACGACCGCGGAAGCCGAGAGGCTGAAGCCGACGGAGATGCTCGGCTCGTACCGCACCGACCACTCGGCGGTCCCCGACAACTGGCGCAGAAGAGTCCGTCCGACTGATGGACCCTGGCGCGCGGTTTCTTCCCGGGGGCCCGAGTCGGGACGTTTAGTGGTGCGGGCCGACCGGATGGATTGTCGGGCCACCGCGCCTCTCTCACCTGTGGCTGGACGCCTGATACACCGGCCAAGAGAGGGGCGCCGGCTGGGTGGAGAGGACGCTGGGCTGGACCGCAGAGAGCGTGCGCCACTCCAAGAAGCTAGCCCCGGAGGAGGGTTCCATCGACGCGGAGAGGTTCATGCCGCACAAAGGCCCCAGGAGCCCCTTCTTGCCGAAGAGGTGGATAGTGGAGAGGACCTTACCCTGGCTCTCTCAGAACAGGAGGATGAGCAAAGACTACGAGCGGCTGCCGGAGAGCGGGGAAGCCTTCATCTACGCGGCGATGAGCCGCGGTATGGCGAGGCGATCGGCCCACTCGTGAGGGCTTTCAGACGGTTTTCCGAGGGGCTTCTTGGAAGTTCGCCTTGCCTGGATTGACAGGCTACGCAATACGCGCCAGTAATTGCTGCGATCGTTTGAAGGTGTGGCCGTGTTGCTTGGAAGGGGCATCGCAGCCCCCGGCTCTCCTCCACGGCGGTGTCAAAGGTTACCGGAGCACGATGGAGCGTTTGGGAAGGACGTCGTCATGCGTTGGATGGACGTACTGGACGAGTATTTTAGGCACCGAGCCGCCCAGGATCTGTTCTCCGGCGCGGTGCTCATCACGCAAGGCGCAACCCGGTTGTACGCCCGCGCCTACGGCTACGCC
>CADCUW010000529.1 GCA_902805985.1 uncultured Rubrobacteraceae bacterium | reverse complement strand
CTCGTAGAGCCGAGCGGCCGGGTCGTTGCCGTCCTCGACGCTCAGGCTCAGGGCACCGAAGCCCTCGGCCCTCGCCCTCTCCATCAGCGCCCCCAGCAGTGCCCCGCCGACGCCGCGGCCGCGGAAAGCCTCCGCGACGCCCATGCCGAGCTCCGGCACCCCGGGGGCCACGAACCCGTACCCCGGCGCCTCCTCGGTCAGGAGGCGGTACCAGGCCGCCCCGACCCTCTCCCCGCTCGCCCGGTCCACCGCCACCACGGCCGCGTCGCCCGGGCGGCCCCAGTCCTCGATGTAGCGGGCGAGGTCCGGGGAGGAGAGGGCCTCGTCCCGTGGCGGCCGGGGGGCGCCGGGGCGCCAGAAGGCAGCCTAGTAGGACATGTCCCTCAAGAACTCATGATCTTCCGGGCGGTAGCCTCGTACCTCGTGGGGCGTCGCGTCGTTCACGGCCCGTTCCTCCGATTCTCGCGTCGAGGGCAGTCTACAACCGATCGTCGACCTTCGAGAACCCCCTCAACGCGAAGTTCCTGGCCGACCGAGATCGCCAGTTTGCGGCATACGACACGGACCCGAGCGCTGGGCCTAAAAGGAGCAACGCCAATAGCTTCTGATAACAGTAACTAAGAGCTTCCGTCAATAGGAGCTGAAGTCGCATGAAAAAACGGGCACGAGATAATCCATCATTTGGGGAGTTCTCTACGCTTCCCGACGAAGGAGTGCACCCGTGCCCGCGCTGCCACCATACCTCATCGACCCCGTCTGGCAACAGTTTTCTGCCTTGCTGCCCGAGCGAGAAACGGACCATCCGCTCGGATGCCACCGCTCGCGCATCCCCGAGCGGGTCGTCTTCGAGAAGCTCGTTCAGGTTTTGGTTTTCGGCTGCGCCTACGAAAGGATCGCCGACGCATCATGCTCGGAGAGTACACTAAGGCGCCGCCGCGACGAGTGGATCGAGCTTGGGGTGATGGAGCGGCTCAGGCGGATCTGCCTCGATGCCTACGACCGCCTCATCGGCCTTGAGCTTTCGGATCTGGCGGTGGATGGGTGCGTTACCAAGGCTCCTTGCGGAGGGGAGAAGGCTGGTCCGAGCCCGGTAGATAGGGGCAAACGGGGCCTCAAACGCTCGATGGCAGTGGACGCTTCGGGCATCCCGCTGGGCTGTGTGAGCGCCCCCGCCAACCGCCACGACTCTCCGCTTCTGGTGCCCACCCTGGAAGCGAGCTTGGGGACGCTGGGGGCGCTTCCGGAGGGGGCGAGCGTCCACCTCGACCGCGGCTACGACTCGCTGCTGACCCGCGAACGTCTGACCGAGTTGGGGCTAGGATGGGAGATCTCGGGGAAGGGCAAGCCGGCACCGTTCTGGGCCACGAAGAGGTGGGTGGTGGAGAGGACGAGCTCGTGGCACAACGCCCACAAGAAGCTCTTCTGGTGCACCGAGAGGGTGGGTAGGGTGATCGATTTCTGGGTGGCCTTCTCGGAGGTGGTGATCATCGTGAGGAGGCTGATCCGAGAAGGCTGGACACGCTACCGCTGGGAGGGGCGCCCATCCCGACGACCATGAGCCCTATTGACGCAAGCTCTAAGCCCGAACAGAGCGATAGCCCCTTCAGACCGAACCACATGTTGGGTTCCGCGAACCACCACCGCCTACGGCTTGTGCGGGAGAAAAAAGTGTCTTGCCGGTGGTAGTAGCGTTGGTTATAAAACCCCAACTTAGAGCGGGAGGAGGCACGTTGCAGGTGCTGCTGTTTTTCGTCTTCGTCGTTGCGGTCGCTTTTGGTGCCTGGTTTTTCAACTACGGCTTGTCGCTACTGAGGGCCGATGTTGAGACGCAGGTTCCGGGTGCTCCGCGAGATGCCCCGCAAGAGAAGCGTCCACGGGCAGCAGGCGCGGCGCAGGTTGGGAGGCTGACCGACCTAAGCCACACTGCTACCATAGCGGTTGCCAAGCCCGGCGCTCGGTCGTGCGAGCCGCGCTCGGGCTAGCACCGCTTCGCGTCCGGCGCTCACGCGGTTTGCTCGATTAGCGACGCGTAATCCTCCCGCGCGGCCTCGACGAGTCCCTCTGTGGTGGCACCCCTCGCGCTGAACGCGGCCACGAAGGTCCCGTCATCCCGGCGCAGCACGACCACGTCCGGGTCCGACTCGTCCAAGCGGTAATGGTTCGGAAGCCCCGCCTCTCGCGCCGTTTTGTTCCCTACCTTGGCTACCATGCCCAGACTACCTACGCAGGAGGAACCGTCTCGCGCCGGAAAGGGTTTCGCCCTCCCCCACAACCTCCAGCTGGTGGAACCACAGCAACTCCGAACGCCCGTCCTCCAACTCGATGTCCACCGCCGAGTAGTCCGGATGACCCCAACACTTCCGCACGGTGCCGCGCATGCCCACGAGGTCGGTCTTACGGTAGCCCTCCTTCACGCGCACCAGCGTGCCGCTGCGCGCCTCTTCCAACTCCATGTGGCTCTCCCCTGGTGCTTAGCGTCGAAGCCGGAAACATCCCCCGGTCCCAAACCGCTGTCCTTTTCACCTGCCCATAAGTGTAATCCCTATCACACCAAGATGTCCAGCCGGACACACCAACGAATGTAGCCCGCTATACAAGATGCGCCACATGTTGGGTGGCACGCCCAACCATCCACCGATACCAACTCGTGATGAACAAGCCCTTTTCCTTACCATCGCCCACCGATCCGGCGCGTGAGCTGTCGGATAAGCTGTGCCGAGAACCCAAGTACACCTAGGTATTCAAAGCGGTTTCCGAACAGCGTCTTGGCCCCTTCCTGGCCCAGTCATGTAAGCTTAAGTATGGACGGATTATTTCTCGATCGCAAGGACCATATTCGGCTTCTATGCCTCCGATTTTGTGCAGATGACCCTTAGTCCCACTTGAGCGCCAGCAACTCGCCCTGCCTCATGCCCGTGGTGCATGCGAGGACGTAGAGCGCGTGGAGCCTGTCGCTCCTCGCGGTGTCCAGGAGGGCCTTGACCTAGTCCGTTGTCAGAGCGCCTCTATCTCCACCTTTGTCGCTCTGGGTGGCGTTACGGAATCGCAGACGTTCCTGGGAATCAGTTGCCATCGCACGGCCTGCTTGAGCGCCTTGTAGAGCGTTCCGTGAACCTTCCTGACGGTGGTGGGGAAAAGGCCGGAATCGAGCTTCTTGTGGTAGAAGGCCTGGACCTGCAAGGCGTTCAGCTTGTCGAGCTTTGCGCTGCCGAACCTGAGGATAACGTGCAGCCGGGTTAGCTCCTCGTGGCGCTTCCAAGTGCGGGGGCCAACGTCCTGCTTTATCGAGTCGAGCCAGAGCGACGCGTACTCGCCAACGGTGAGGTTCAGCGAGTCGAAGACCACCCCCGCGTCCCGATCCGCGAGGGCCTTCGTCATCTTGGTCCTGACGGTTTCCCTGTCCTGGCCGTAGACGTAGCGCCGCTTTCCTTCGACCTCGTACTGCCCGACCCACCTACCGTCCTTGCGCCGGTAGTTGCTCCCTTCTCCGGCCCCGCGCCTCTTCTCTCCCATCCGTTTCTTCCTCCCGTAGCTGTGTCTAAGCTGTCAAAAGGAGGACCGCGATGGAGTAGAATCGCTGAAATGCCGATTCTACCTGGCGATCTGTCTGCCCCTGATCTACCTGGCAAACGGCCTCGAACGCCGCCTGAACCGCCGCACGGCGTAGGGACGCTTACGCCGCCGGCGTCTTGACCCCGCCCTGTCGGCTGAATACTATTGCGTTCACGGAACACCACGCCCGGCCCGCCCGACGGGCGGAAGCCCCGGGTCGCAGACGCGGGAGGGGAGACTCAGGGTGAGAGGGTGGTCGGTGAGGTACCTGGCGGCGATGCTCGTCCTGGGCGCCTTCTTTGCGACGGGATGCAGCGCGGGGGACGACGAACCGTCCCCGGCTGACGTCGTGCGGGAGGAGGAGACGACGAGCTCTGCGCTGGCCGACGGCGAGATAGTCGTCGCCTCCAACGTCGCCTATCCCCCATTCGAGTTCGCCCCGCGCGAGGGCCCCAGGGGCTTCGACATCGACCTGATGAACGAGGTGGCAGACCGGACGGGCCTCAAGGTCGAGTACAGGAACGTCCAGTTCGACAGCCTCATCAGGGGACTCTCCTCCAATCTCTTCGACGCGGTCATCTCGGGCATGACCATCACCGCCGACCGCCGCCAGCAGGTAGATTTCTCCGACCCCTACTACAACGTGGAGGAGGCGCTAGTCGTCCGCAGCGGCTCGGAGATAGAGTCGACCGGCGACCTCGGGGAGATGACTTTAGGCGTCCAGACCGGCACGATGGGCCAGACCGAGGCCGGGGAGCTCCTCAACGCCGGCGACGTCGAGCAGGTGCGCACCTTCGATAAGACCATAGACGCGGCATTCACCGCGCTGGAGCAAGGAATGGTGGACGGCGTGATCTACGATCTTCCTGCCGCGCAGACGGAGGTGGACGAATCCGGCGGGGAGCTTGAGCTCGTCGAGGTCATCCCCACGGGCTCCCAGTACGGCATCGCTTTCCCGAAAGAGAGCCCCCTCATCGAGCCCGTCAACCAGGCTCTGGCCGAGATCAAAGAGGACGGTACCTACGAGGAGATCTACGAAGAGTGGATCGGCCGCCCCCCGGAAGAGATCCCGTAGAGAGCTTGCCTGCCCGCCCCGGCAATACCCTCAGCACGCAGCCTTCGGCTTCCGCTTTCAGCAGTTTAGACGCCCCAAGCCCGGCCGGACCGCATATCATGAAGGGGTTTTGAGTATCGGGCGTCGTTACGCAAGCAGACGACCGGCTGAAAGCCGCGAAGCGGCGTGCCGAGAGTCCCCGGAAGAGACGTGCTGACAAGGCGCGACAGCGCCAGGCTGAAAGCCGCCGAAGGCTGCGTGCTCGGATGACCGGCATCCTCCGGTCGGTGCTCTCGATCTCCGCGGCGACGGTCTTGTCACGGGCGACGGGTTACCTGCGGTGGTCGGCGCAGGCGGCGGTGCTCGGGGCGGCGACGGTCGTGGCGGAGTCCTACGCCGTCGCGGTGCTTTTGCCGAGCCTGATCTACGAGCTCTTCATCGGCGGGATCCTCTACTCGATCTTTATCCCGGTGCTCGTGGAGAGGATGACGTCCCACGGCGAGGACGACGCCCGCCGCCTGACGAACGCCCTGTTCACGCTGGTCCTGCCGCTCATGGGGCTCGTGGCCTTCATAGGTATAGTCTTCGCCGGGCCGCTGGTCTCGCTCGTCAGCGACTGGGAGGCCTCGACGCTCTCCGCCGCCGAGGTGCGGCAGGCCGAGGGCTACGCGGTGTTCTTTTTCCGGATCTTCGCCTTGCAGATGATCTTCTACGGCGTGACCACCATCGCGACCGGGGTGCTCCAGGCCCACCGGCGGTTCTTCCTACCGACCTTCGCGCCCGTGTTGAACAACCTGATCATCATAGGCTCCTTCGCGGCCTTCTTCTTTTTGCGGGATGCCGACCGCTCCCTGGCCCTCTACGTCCTCGCCTTCGGGGTGACGGTGGGTGTCGCGGTGATGGCGCTCGCCCTGGTCCCCACGCTTTTCGCCCTCGGCTACAGGCCCCGCCCGCAGCTCGGGCACCCGGCCCTGCTGCCGACAGCCCGGCTCGCGGGCCCGATGGTCGTGCTCGTGGCGGCGTCGGTCGGTTTCCAACTCGTGGCCGCGTACCTCGCCACCAGCTACGGCGCCTACGCGGACCTGACCTACGCGTTCACCATATTCTCCCTGCCCTACGGCATCTTTGTGGTCTCCATAGCGACGGCCCTGATGCCCGAGCTCTCCGAGAAGCACTCCAGGGAGGACGCCGAAGGCTACAGGGAGACGTTCTCGTTCGGGCTGAGGACCATGCTCTTCGTCGTGGTGCCCTCGACGGTCGGGATGGTCGTGCTCGCCCGGCCCATCGTGGGCCTCCTCTACCAGCGCGGCGAGTTCGAGGCCTCAGATACCCGCAACGTCGCCGTCCTGCTCGTCGCCTACTCCGTAGGCCTGCTCGGCTACTCGGCGTACTTCTTCCTCGTCCGGGCCTTCTACTCCCGCCAGAACACGAAGACCCCGGCCCTCCTGAACGTCGGCATCCTCTTCGTCTACGCGGCGCTCGCCTACGGCCTCTCCTACCTCTTCGAAGCCGTGGGCGTCGTGCTGGCCCTCTCTATCGCCTACGGCGTGCTCGCGCTACTCGCCCTCGGCGCCACCCGCGGGGAGATCGGCCGGATCGACGGCCGCCGCATCCTCGCCTCGCTGGCGAAGATTCTGGCCGCCGGCGCCGTCATGTACACCGTCGCCCTCGCCGGCACCTCCCTCCTCGGCACCGGCTCTGATTTCGCCGGACGGCTCCTGATCCTCATCGCCGTCGGCGGCGCCTCCCTGGCGGCCTACCTCGGCGTCGCGTTCGTCCTCCGTACGGAAGAGCTGAAGTCGGTGGCCGGGCTTCTCAGGCGTCGCGGGTCTTAAGGGCCTTTAGATTCTGAGGCTTTGAGGCCCGGGGATGCGCAGCTTCCGCCGGGTGGGACGGTGTATCCGGGACTTCGGGAGCGTCCGGGTGAATCGTAGCAGGAGAGACAGACGGCCTGGGTTCAGGTGAACGCCACGGCCACCCGCAGCCCAAGAACCTCAAAGCTAAAACCTCAGAACCTAAAGACCTACCCGCCCTGCGACTCCCAGGCTATTCTCGACAGGTCTTCTATGAGTACGGCGCCCTCGTCCACGGTGGCGGCTCCGTGCTTGCTGAGGATGGCGACGGTGTAGCGGCGGCCGTCGGCTTCTACGATGCCGGCGTCACCGTAGACCTGGTAGAGCCAGCCGGCCTTGTTTGCCGCGTACACGTTTGCGGGGAGGCCTGCGTCGAGCCACCAGTCGAGCTCGTTGGTCATCATGAGGTCGATCATGTACCCGCAGCTCTTCTCGCTCGCCGCCTCGTTGTCGGCGATCTTCTGGAACATGGTCGCCATGTCGCGCGGGGTGGTCCTGTTGTCGAGCCCGGGCGCGGCGCCCCGCTCGCTGCTGACCTTCTGGTAGAGGAGAGTGTCCTCGGCACCGAGTGATTCGGCGACGTCGTTCACGTACTCCGGGCCCCCGACCATGCGGATGAGGGCGTTGGTCGCCACGTTGTCGGACTGGGTCATCATGAGGAGCAGCAGGTCGCCGACGGTCTGCGTCGTGCCGGCCTCCTCCCACTGCAGCCAGCCCGCGCCGGCGGCCCAGTCCTCCTCCTTGAGTTCGACGGGCTGGGAGAAGCTCAGCTCGCCCTGCTCGACCTTGCGGTAGACGGCGACCATGACGGGGACCTTGATGATCGAGGCCGAGAAGAACGTCTCGTCGGCCCGCACCCCGTAGCCGTAGCCCACGTCGAGGTCCTGCACGTAGACGCCGGCCACCCCGTCGTAACCTTTGACCCGCTCCTCGAGCTGTCCGACGCCCTCCTCGATCCGCTCCCGCTCGCCCTCCGGCACGTCCTCGGCGACGGGCGCCAGGGGCGGAGTCTCCGCGGGGCCCACGTCCGGCAGGCCGTCCACCCGCTCCATCTTGGGCTCGGGGACCTCGGCGGCGAAGAGGTTCTCCTCGTAGACGTAGTCCAGTAGATCTTTCGGGACCCCGGCGAGCGGGACCACGTCGTTGTCCGGGTAGTCTGGCTCGTCGGCCCTGATGGACTTCTCGGCCCGCCAGAGGTCCCCCTCCTTGTGCGAGAAGACGACGAAGTCCTTGTTCTCGCCCTCGGGGGTGAACCGGACCGAGGCCCAGGACGGATCCATCCTGCTCCTGTAGACGGTCCCGACGTTCTCTTGACCTACCCCCGGAAACTCGGGCGCCACCGCGACGAACGCGGCGGCCTCCGGGGTCTTCTGCTCCGGGTCGGGGGCCGGCTCCTCGAGCGGGGCCTTCTCCTTCTCCGTTCCCGATACCTGATCCGCCCGCGCGACCTCCTCGTTTGGCCGGGGGTCGTCTCCGCGGTCTGCCTCGGAACCTCCCTCAGAGAGTGGGGCGAGGCCAGCTGATGGGGCGCCGCCCGAGAGGCTGATCGCCAGGTAGAAGGCGAACCCGGCGACCAGGAGCAGGGCGGCGAAGACGCCGAGGCGGACCCGGCGGCGGCGTCGCCGCGCTTCGGTGCGCGGGCCGAAGATCTTCTTGCGCGGGAAGAAGTTCAAGGGGTGCCCCGTCCGCGGATGTTCGGTCCTGCCGCGTCCATCGCGCTACTCGGGGACTTCGGCCCAGCCGGTGGTGTTGCCCGGGTCGTTCCAGCCCGACACCCTGGGAGCGGAGGTATCGTAGTGCGGGCCGTCCTCCGGCGGGGGCGGGTTGTAGGAGTACGTGTAGGTGTGGATCATGTCGTCGAAGGTCACCTCGCCGTTCTCCGTGACCGTCTTGTAGGTATCCCACCGGATACCGCGGGTGGTGTCCTCGAAGATCTTCTCCGTCGCCATCTCCACCTTCTTGCCCGTGGGCTGGCCGAGGATCTGGGCGTTCAAAAAGCCCTTCTCGTCCACCCACTCGCGGATGAGGATGGGGGCGTCGGTTGTGTTCCTGAACTTCATGTCCTGCACGCCGTAGCCGTACTCGTCGCCGAACCAAACCGTCGCGTCGAAGCCAGGCTTGATGTAGGGCAGGACCGCGTAGTGGGGGTGGCGCTCCTCGATCTCGAGCCCCGCGTACTGGGCCGCCATGTAGAGCGTCGAGGAGACCTGGCAGAGACCGCCGCCGTTGGCGATGCCCACGCCGCCGTCGGAGAAGGTCTTTGCCTCCTTGTAGTCGAGCTTAGCGGCCAGCTCGTTGAACGAGAAGACCTCGCCCGGCTTCACGACCGTGTTGTTCACGGCGCCCGCCGCGAGCTTCATGTTCTCTTTCCTGTTGGGGTTGGAGTCCCAGAGAAAGTCCGTCTGGTACTCCCCGATGACCCGCTCGGGCTTGCTCTGCTGGATCTCGGCGGTCGTGATCTCCGGTTTGGGGGCCTGACCCTCGGCCAGCGGCACCCGGCCGCTCATGTTCTGGAGCGCCCCTTCGAGGTTCGCAAGGGTCGCCTCCTTGTCCAGCGTCCGGCCGTTCTCGGCGGGCTGGACCTTGACGTCGCCGCCCTCGGCGACGGTGAAGGTGGCGTCCTTGGGGCCCCGGTTGAAGTCGCCGGCGATCCTGTCGACGGCCGATTGGGCCGCCTGCTCATCGTAGCTGGCTTTGAGGTCGATCCGCGTCCCGCCGACGGAGGAGCCGAAGGTGTCAGAGAGGCGGGCGAAGGGTCCGCCGGTCCGCCCGAGGGCGTAGGCCTCCTCGACCGCGGCGTCGGCGTTGACCCTGACGCCGAGCTCTTCGGCGTTCATGGATACGGCGTCAGGGCCCTCGCCGAAGGAGATCTCCTCGAAGGTATCGGCGGCGTTCTTCTCCACGGCGGCCCTGGCCTCTTCCTTGGTCATCCCGCCGACGTCGACGTCACCGATCCTGACGCCGCTCTGGATGCCGGCGTCTCCTGCGAGAAGGTCCACGAACGCGAACGCGGCGAAGAGGAAGCACACCACGGCGGCCACCACGGCGAGCCCACGCCGCAAGGCGTAGTGCGAACTCTTGCTGCGCGACCGGCGGCTGCGCGGCGGCGCGCCGTTGGCATCCTGCCGCTCACGACTCGATCTCCGGGCGGCCCGCGGCCCGCCTTCCTTGCTTATTTCCTTCAACCGTCCGCCCCTCCTACAGTGCGACCCGCGCCGCCTTTTCATGAAGTAGCAGCGACGCGCAGGCGCTAATTATCGGGGCAACCCGCCGAACCTTCAAGTTCGGGCGGGAAATCCGTCCGGCGCCCCCCCTGTCCGGGTCGGGCGCGGCGCGGGAAGGCCGCCTCCGGCTTGGATTTTGCGGTGCGCCTCAATTACACTCTGTCTCTTGAATTAGATCGTGTGACGAACCCTGCCGAAGAGAGAAAACCTTGCGCCGAGACCTGGAGGGGGACGAAGAGTATGGAGCCTGGAAGATGACAGCCCCCAAAGCGGCTTCCGTCTACTAGATGGCGAAGAAGGCGAAGGTCAGGCCGTACGAGGAGGGTGACGCCAGGGGTGTGGGCGGGCTGCGCGCCAAGGCGTTCCCTTACCTCCCCGAGGTCAGGGAGTTTAGCTTCTACGAGACCGTCTACGAGTGGCTCGGGACCCACCCTCTGGCGGGTGAGATCCGCCGCTGGGTCGCGGCGACGGAGGACGGGGAGATCGTGGGCCATCTGGCGGCGACACCGCTATACTACAGGGTCAACGGCCGCCGGGTCGTCGCCCACTCGCCGGGGGACTACATGGGCCACCCGGACTACGGCTTCCAGGCCCTTATGCTCATGCGCAAGTTCTTCTCAGAATGCGAGAACTGCGTCTCGCTGGACATGGTGCCCGAGGTGATAGGTGTCCAGTCCAAGTTCGGCGCGGTGGACACCGGCCAGCTCCAGTACGCGGCCAAGCTGCTGAACGTCTCCAGGCTCCCCATGCCGGCCCGGATAGAGCGCCTCCTGAGCCCGGAGGGGCAGAGCTCCCCGAACGGCCGCCCGTCCCCGGAGGGTATGGAGCAACCCGAGGAGCCCGAGGACTACCAACCGCCCCGGCCCCGCGCCCCGATACCAGGCCCCGTCAAGGGCCTGATGAACGGAGGGCTGCGCCTGATGGATGAGGCTCTTGGCGGCGCCTTCGCCGGCGGCCCGAAGGTGGTGCCAGCCCAGGGTTTCGATGAGTCCTTCGACGCCTTCTTCGAGAAGGTGGCCTCGGGCGTCTCGTGCGTGGTCGAGAAGGACGCGGCGTTTCTGAGGTGGCGCTACGGGCCCGGCTCGCCCCAGTGGCCCGTCACCGTGCTCTTGGTGCGGGAGGCCGGCGGGCTCGCGGGCTACGCCGTGGTCCGGACCGTCTCGGGCGGCCAGGACGGGTACGTCCTGGATCTCGTCACGCTGCCGGGACGCCGCGACGTGGCGCGGGCGCTGCTCAGGGAGAGCGTCGGGCTTTTCCGGGAGGCGGGTGCCCACATCATCCGGTACAGGTTCACCGATTCGCCGACCGGACCCCGCTCCTCGGACCTGCTGCGGCTCGGCTTCTTCTACCGCAACGACCGGCGCAACACGCTCATGACGAAGTTCGCCGACGAGGCGCAGCACGAGCGGGCGACGTCGGTCGCCCGCTGGTCGTATAACATCGGCGACGGCGAAGCTACTTTCTGGCTCAGATAAGGAGACGAGACATGGTCGCAAACAACACGGACGCCAGGGCCGCCATACGCGGCTGGCTGCAGGAGAACGTGAC
>CADCUW010000528.1 GCA_902805985.1 uncultured Rubrobacteraceae bacterium | reverse complement strand
TGATACTCATGTTGCTAGGACCTTATTCGCCCACCTTCGGACAAACGTTTTCTCGGAAGTCCGCGTGGCCCCGGTCCGCTGCCGTGGGGGCCGACGCGGTGTGCGAGCGAGGCGGGCCCCGTTCCCCCGGCGCCCGCCTCGCGGCCCCCCTAACGCAACCCGAACCTCTTTGCGCCCCAGTAGCCGCCGAGGTATTTCTCCTCGCTCACGACGACCTTGCCGAAGTAGCTGGAGGCGTGGACGATGTTTCCCCTGCCGGCCCAGATGGAGACGTGGTCGGCGTAGTGGTCGTCCAGGCGGCCGTCCCCGCTGAGGTCGTGGAAGACGACGTCCCCGGCACGCAGCAGCGACTTGCCGTAGAACTTGTAGCCCCTGTCCATGTTCCACTGGTAGACCGGGGAGTCCGGGAATCCGTGGCCGAACTTCTTGAAGACGAGCCTGGTGTGGCAGGAGCAATCCTCCCGCACGCCGTTGCGGCAGCTGTTGTGGCCGTAGCGCGTGCCGAGGTGCCTCTTGGCCACCCGCAGCACGTCCGCGCCGGTCGGCCCGCCCGCCCTCGTCGTCGTCGAGCTCTTGGGGAGGGAGGCGGAGTCGTAGGGGCTCCGGTCCTCCTCGTCCGCGGCGAAGTCGTAGGGGTCTGCGACGCTGGCCGTGCGGCCGTCCCTGCCGACGAGGGCGTCGCCCACGATCATGACGGCGTCGGCCACGGCCCTGCCGCCGCCGGACTCGAGCCGGATGTCCCTCCGGCCCTTCTTCATCTCGTAGGCGCCGATCCTGACCCACATGCCGCCGTCCCTGCTCTGGTCGAGCTCTTCCCACTCCGTGCCGCCCGCCGAGGGGACGCCCATGCGCGCAGCCTCCGCGTTCTGGCCGCCCGAGGGCCAGCGGGCCCACACGGAGTAGTGGCGGGTCTCCGGGACCTCGAACTCGAAGGAGACGGGGCCCGCGTTTTCGGTGGCGACGGCGTAGCCCCCGCCGAACGCCCCCTCGCCCGCCTGCTTGCTCCGGTAACCCTTGGCCTCGAAGTTTCGGGCGTTCGAGTTGTCCACCACCTGGTGGTAAGGGTTCTTCGGGGACCCGTTCAAGACGCGCTCTTCCACGCCCTCGAGCTCTCGCAGGTGCCCGGGACTCGGCTTCCCCGGCTCGGACCGCGCCTCCGAGGCGTCGACGAGCGAAACCGACCCGGCAACGCCCACCGCGAGGAAGGCGGCGGACAAGATCGACGCGGCCCGAAGCGCGGTCCGCCCCCCTCCGGCCGTCGGCACGGCCGCCTTCGCGGTCCCCTCGGGCCCCGCGCCCGTCCCGACGTCCGGGATCGGGCGGGCTTCCCCCTCGGCGCCGCCCGAGGCGCCAAAGAGCGTCCCTGCCGCGACCCGCAAGGACACGAAAGCGCCCTTACTTGCCCGAGAAACGGGGCGCAAAAAAGCGGGTATGTTCACGTGTTCCCCCCATGAATGTCTGTGGATCCGGGCCCGAGGAGCGGCGAGGCCGTCCGGGCCACCGATGTATTGTTGGACGCGTTCGTTGCCTATTCGAACCGGAGAATCACGTCGGCTTCATCTGTGGCCCCCCCTTCGGCGGCCCGGCTGCCTCACCATGGGAGGCCCGCGGCTTTGCGCCCCCGCCTCGCGGCGGGTTCGCCCTTTTTCCAGGATGGCTGGCGGGACGTGCCCGCGCCGTTGGCCCACTCTCGCACGCAAAACTTGTCGCTTCAACGTGAAGCCCCTTCTACCCGTACCTCAAGCGCAGGTAGAGCCTCGGCGAGATCCGTCTCCTGTTCGCCGAAGCTAGTAGAAGTGGGCGTCTTTGAAGAAACCGCGCCAATAATCGTGCACCGTGTAGGCGGAGCGTGGCCTGGCAGAACGCGTTCGCGCGATGAAAAGCCGAAAACCCCTCGAACTCGCCGCAAACCGCCGATCGAAGCACCCTTCCCGCCCTACA
Organism: uncultured Rubrobacteraceae bacterium; assembly: GCA_902805985.1. GTDB lineage: Bacteria > Actinomycetota > Rubrobacteria > Rubrobacterales > Rubrobacteraceae > Rubrobacter_D. The sequence goes on along the minus strand of CADCUW010000528.1, from coordinate 9,325 downwards.
CGTAGGCCCGTCCGGGGCGTCTATCGGCCGGTTTTTCTGCCGACCGTGGCTCCGCCCATAGGTTGCGCAGGTTTTGGCGCGGTTTCGCCCGTGCCCCGAACGGCGTAGAAGCCTTTCCTGAGCTTCGCGCCGAGGGGCTTCCCCGAAGCCCGCTGGGGCGGGGCTAGTACCAAGGGGCTGGTCGATGACCGGCCCGGGGACCGGCCCCTTGGTGCAGCGGTAGTAAACGGGTAATCGACAACGATCTTTATAATTCTTGACATTTGCACCGCGCGGCATGACGGTGGTGGGGGATGGGACGCGACCCGGCGGTCGCCACGCGCCGCGTTGGCTCGCGACGGTGAGCGGAGCGTATCCGGACTTGCCATCCGGCTTGCCATCCGGACTTGCCGACGGGTCACCACGTCGCTCTCGGAATTATCGCGTCGCGACCCCGACCTCCGGACCGCGGACACCGGGCCGCGGACACCGGGCCTCGGGTCGGGGTTCTTCACCTCTGTCCGAGCTGCCCGCGGTTGGCGGTCAGGACCTCGTCGGACAGCGCGGGGTCGGCCTCGGCGACGGCCCGGGAGACCACCAGCGAGCCGACCATCTGGCAGAACAGTGCTATCGCCTGTTCGCGGGCTTCCGCCGCGCCCAGTTCGGTGCCGGATTGGTGCGCGCGATCGAGCACCATCTCGGTGATGGCGCCGAAGTAGCCCTCGAGCCCCCGTTGGTACTCGGCCTGGGCCGCGACGCTGTGGCGCGCGGCGTCGGCCGCCAGGGTGGCCGAGGCGCAGCCGGTTTCCGGGTGGTCGCGGTGGGCGGCCGTCACGTATCCGTCGATCATGTCGCGCAGGGCCGCTCCGGCGGAGCGGGGGTGGGCGCCGCGGATGGCGGCGAGCGCGTCCAGCGAGTCGGCGAAGCCGCGGCTATAGACCTCGAGGGCGAGGTCCATCTTCGAGGAGAAGTGGTTGTAGAACCCCCCGTGTGTCATTCCGGCGGCCTTCATCAGCTCCTCGATGCCGATGCCGTCGATGCCACGCAGCCTGAAACCTTCGCCTGCCGCGCTGACGATCTTTTCGCGGTTGAGCTTCTTCTGCTCCTGCGTGATGCGTGGCACCGGGACACCTCCTAGACGAGGCGGCGCCGCCTCGTGCGGACCGAGGCCGGCATCGCGCCCGGTCTGATGATACCCCTCATCAAAAAGAGTGTCCATACGCGCCCCGGCTTGACAGCGTCGATAACGGAGGCCATAATCGTTTTTAATGATGCGCAACATCAAAAAGCAGGCTTGGGCCGCGGGCCCCGCGCCCCGCGTCGACCACCCGGCCGGCCGGTTCGCCGCTCGCCCCACGAGCGACCCGACAAAACGAGGAGGACCACCATGGGACAACTGGACGGCAAGAAGGCGCTGGTCACCGGGGGCACGTCGGGGATAGGCCTCGCCACCGCGCGCCGCTTCGCCGAGGAGGGCGCGCGCGTGTTCGTCACCGGACGTCGGCAGGCCCAGCTCGACGGGGCGACGGCCTCGATCGGCCCCGCCGCCACCGGCATCCGCGGCGACGTCGGCGACCCGGCCGACCTCGACCGCGTCTTCGAGACCATCGCGCGCCACGGCGCCGGCCTGGACGTGCTCTTCGCCAACGCCGGCGGCGGGGAGTTCGCCCCGCTCGGCGAGATCTCCCGCGAGCACTACGCCGACACCTTCGACCGCAACGTCGCGGGCACCCTGTTTACGGTGCAGAAGGCGCTCCCCGTGCTGAACCCGGGCGCCTCGGTCGTTCTGGCCGGCTCGACGAACGCCAGCCGCGGCACCCCGGCGTTCGGCGTCTACGCCGCCTCCAAGGCCGCCATCCGCTCCTTCGGCCGCACCTGGGCCGCGGAGCTGGTCGGGCGCGGGATCCGCGTGAACACCCTCATCCCCGGTGCCACCGCAACCCCGGGCCTGACCGGGCTGGCACCCGACCCGGCCGCGGCCGAGGCGATGCTTCGGGGCATGGCCGCCAGCATCCCGATGGATCGCGTGGCCCGGCCCGAGGAGATCGCCAGCGCGGCCCTCTTCCTGGCCTCGGACGAGAGCAGCTTCATGACCGGCGGCGAGATCTTCGTCGACGGCGGCAGCGAGCAGATCTGACCCCCGCCCGGCCCGCTACCCCCTCCCCTGCCCCACCCATCGTCGGGCACCGGCGGCGGTTGGCCTTTCCGCCGGATCCGTCGTACAACGGCACCCCTTAGCCTCGGAAGGGTGGCACGGGAGGGGGTCTCCTCGTAACAGGCCGCGTGCTACAGGATGACGCAACGCTACCGGGGCCACCAGGTCGAGGCACGGGACCTGGCCGGTTTGCTCCTCGGGCTGGCGCAGCCTACCGACACGTTTGAACCGGAAATCCGGTTGTCCGTTCGCGGTGTCCACCGTGCCTTTGAACACGTTGCTGTTGGGGGATTGCGGGATCATCCGCTCGAGGATGAGGTCCCTCTTGTCTCCGCCCACCGATTTGTCCCCGAGAAGCTCCTCCACGGTACGGTACTTGTTCAGCGCTTTTTCTGCGATCTCGGTAACTTTCTCGTGGTGACGTTTCCGGGCGGGTATGACGTTCGGCGGTACGTTCTGCCCGACCGCGCGGACGGCCGCGCCATCCGGCCGCGCCATCCGGCCGCGCCATCGTCGCGGCAGACGCACAGGTCAAGAACCCAAAGCTGCACCGCCCGCGCGCACCGGAAGGCGACAAACCGGCCGGCTCCGGTCGCCGGGTCGTAGTACGGTGGCTCGTAGTACGCCTCAAGGTCCGAGGGGCGCCGGTCACCGTCGGCGCACGGTGTCCAGATCGCCGCGACGGGGGCCCCGGTCACGGCCTGATGCCGTCCGCCTTCGCTTCGGACCATCAGGTCCTTGCCGAGCCGCGGGCCGGGTGCTCGCGGCGAATCGGTTGCGAGACCACACAAGCCGATAGCAAGCCACCGAAAATCGAGCCTTTCGAATGTCGTGGAGGCCTTCTTATGCGACGTTTTTTCGGGAGCCGTTTTAGGCTACCGAGGGACCGTCGGCGAGGTACCTGTACAAGGTGGAGCGGCCCACCCCGAGCATCTCGCAGATCTCCTCTACCAAGCCTGCTCACAAACCCTGGGCTCTCCCGAACTCTAGGTGAACGCCGGCGACTACCGGACCATGCTCATGGCCTGCGCTTCCGACGTGGAGCACACCTTCTCCGGGGAGCACGCCCTCGGCGGCACCCGCCACAGCAAAGAGGGCCTCGAACGTTGGTTCGGGCGCCTGTTCAGGCTGTTTCCGGGGCTTGACTTCGAGGTCAAGAGGGTGCTGGTGCGCGGCTGGCCGTGGCGGACGGAGGCGATGATCGAGTGGGTCGACCGGGCGCGCCCGGCCGACGGGGTACCCTACGTGAACGAGGGCACCCACGTGCTGCGCTTCTCGTGGGGCCGGCTGGTCGGCCTGCACGCCTACCTCGACACGCAGAAGGTCGAGGAAACGTTGGATCGCCTGGCGGCATCGGGTATCGAAGAAGCCTCCGCGCCTCCCATCCTCGGTTGATGGGGAGCACACTAGGACATAAACCCTGCGACGCGGGTGTGCCGCGACGGCGGCAGAAACCGAGAAGGTGCCGCCACGAACCGGCCGCCTTTGCGAGCACGCCGCCGGTGGCCGGTACCGGTCCCTACCCCCCGACGTCGTCCGGCGTGCCCTCGGTCTTGCGGAGCCGACGCGCCAAGGAGTGGTCCGTGAAGGTGAGGACGGTCATGCCGACGACCCCGCCGAGCGCGCGGCCCTTCCGGGGCGTCGCCCCGCTGGCTAGGGCCCGCGCGTAGGCGACGGCGATCGCCGCGTTCAGGAGCGCCCGCGCCTCCATCCAACGCCCCCGCTCCCGGCCCAGCAGGAGCGCCGGGCCCACGACCAGGTCGGCCGCGCCGACGGCCCGGGCCAGGGCCGGGCGGTCCCCCCACCCCAGGAGCTCGGAGGTCCCGCGGGGGGCGAGCGTCAGCGCGAGCCCGATGCCCAGGCTCACCCAGCCCACGCCGGCGGCCAGGATCCGCGCCCTTCGGTCGATTTTCCGCGTCACCGTCCCGTGCGCCTCCCCACCCGTCGTACGGGCGTCCCGAGCCATGCACTCCCGCCACCCCCGCCCGATCTGTCGCATCAGCGCGGGGTAGACGATCAGGTGCCGGAACGGCCCGATCGCGGCCATGTAGGCGGCCCCGAGCGGCCCGTTCGGCTTCACCAGCACGGCCATCTGGCCGCGGTGGCCGCCCGTCCCGTCCGGGACCCAGCCTATGTGCATGACCCCGTGGACGGTCCGGTTGGCGATCTCCGCGGCGAACTCGTCGTCGAGCAGGTAGAGCGAGGCGAAGGGGAGCGCGTCGAAGCGCGGGCCGGACGGGGCTTCGCGCAGGTCGGCCGGCAACCGGTCGCGGAGCGTAGGCACCCTGGAGCCGAGGCCGCCGTCCGGTGAGTCCCAACCGAGCAGCCCCCCGACCTTCCACCGGATCGCCCAGAGCGCGCGGGCGGCGCCGGAGAAGCGGTTCGGACCTTGCGACGGTTCGCCCGAGGCGATCTGCCGCACCAGCCGAGGCAGGTCGTCCGGGCCGCCGGGCGTCGGCAGCGCCCACACGTCCTCGAGCTCGAAGTCGGGCGCTATCTCGTGGATCCGCCATGGCATGGAGGTGTGCGCGGATTTCGGGAGCTTCACGGGTCGACCTCGGTTCGTTCGGGAGCTTCTGCGGCACGGGAGTCAAGCCCGAGCACGCCGGCGGCGGCGCGGGCCGCGAGTACCTCGTCGTACGGCGCGTGGTCGGCAAGGGCGATCGTGGTTCCCTCCAGCGCGCCGACGAAGGCTTGCGCGAGGGTCTCGGCCGGCGGGCCGGGCGGGATCGATCCCGCCCCGCGCCCGGCCTCGATCAGCCGTACGCAGTCTTTGAGGAGCAGTTCGTAAGCCTTCTCCACCTCGCGCCCGACGGGATGGTCTCGCCCCGAGAACTCCAGCCGCAGCGTCATCGCCACGCGCGCGATGTCGCGCCGGCAGAAGACGGCGTGGCCGCGAGCCATGGTCAGCAGCGCCGCGACGGGGTCCGGCTCCCGCTCGACGAGCCGACCCACCTCCCGGTCCCAGGTCTCGAGGACCCACTCGAACGCAGCCAGGGTCAGCTCCTGCTTGTCCTCGAACTGGTGGTACAGCGCACCGCGCGTGTACCCGGCGTCACTCGCCACCCGCTCGAGCACAAGGTTGCCGTAGCCGTAGCGGGAGATCCCCCGCGCGGCCGACTCCAGCAGTGCGCCGCGCGTGCGCGCGCTGCGATCGGCCTGGGTGGGACGGCCGCGGCGATCCGGCCCAGTAGACCCCTCGTCTGCTTTATGGGGCACCTCCGGTGTACGCATCTCCGCCCCGATCAGCCCGCCGAAACCTTGCCCGTGAGGACCCGCGGCACCGCCCACCGATGCCCGATGCCGACGATCGCGAAGACGAGCCGGGCGAGCACCGGTCGCTCGTAGCGGACAAGGGTCGTGAGCATCCTGCGCGTCGGCCCGACCCTGCGCCCCACCAGGACGACGTGCATCAGCGGCAGGGACGTCTCGAGATGGATCATCTCCGGACCGGACTCGACGATCCGAAAACCGCTCACGTGGTCCGCCGACGACGCGGGCGCCTCGCTAAATCCCAGCAGGCCCACGACCCGATCCACCCACCCGGGGGTTGCATTTAACCCCGCCCGCACCCACGCCTCGGGCGTGTACGGGTCCGGCCCGGGCAAACGGACCTCGAAGGCGTCGGCGTAGTCGTATCGACGACCGGTGGCGCCCCGATCGGTCACCCCGACCCGACGCACCTGCCGCGCTAACCGGTTCTTCATTCGACCTTCTCCTTGTGGAACCACTCGGCCAGTATCATACGTACATGCCTGTGTGTAAGTCAAGATGGGCCGGTTTCCCGTAACGTTTCACGGCATCGACGGGCCGAGATCCCGGTGGCTAACGATCTGCTCGAGTCGCCCTCTCCCGGTCACGCCTCAGGGCTGGGTCCGCGTAGCGGTACCATTCGGGGAAAATCGTACTGCGAGAATACGAGCGGCGGTTGCCCTCCCGGTCGCCAAGCCGGAAGACCCTATCCGGTGCCGTGCATCTTTTATGCGCCACCCCAAGATGTTGTGTCGCCTTGTACGCTCCACGACGTCGTAGGAGTGATCCGAGGACCTCCGGGGCGTCGTTCTATGCGGGATGCTGGATGCGGACTTCTGGGAACGAGCCCTCCACGCAGTTGGATGAATAGGCCCCAAAACAACCCTTTTGCGGTATGCGCCTAGCCGCAGACTCTGGCACACTGGCTGCGAAGCCCGGACCAGGGGAGGAGGCCGAATATGACTGCCGAAGCAAGAGGGCGGGGGTCCGTGAACGTGCCGCCGGGCGGGGGCGAGTCGGTGTGGCTGGTGGGCGACCGGATCACCGTGAAGCTCTCGGCCGAGGACACCGGCGGGGCCTACTCGGTGGTCGAGGAGACTTCGCCGCCGGGGGGCGGGCCTCCCCCGCACTCCCACCAAAACGAGGACGAGGCGCTGTACGTCCTGGAAGGGGAGGTGGAGTTCCTCTTGGGCGAAGAGAGCGTCCCGGCGGGCGCGGGGGCGTGCGTCTACGCCCCGAGGGGGATCCTGCACACCTGGAGGAACGTCGGCGCGTCGCCTTCCAGGACGCTGGGCGTCATCACGCCGGGGGGGCTGGAGCGGTTCTTCTTGGAGGCCGGCGAGCCCGCACCGGATCCTTCATCCTCTCCCCCCGGCCCCCCGGACATCGGGAAGGTCATGGCGGCCGCCGCCAGGTACGGCGTCGAGATACCGCCGCCCCCGGAGCAGTAACCCGGACTTCGGGGAATAGACCTTCAGAGACTGTCTGATAAATGGCTGGAGGGCGTTCCGGGCCCGCGTTTCGGTGGCGCGGAACGGCGATCGGGTGCGTGTTCGGCCCCTCTGAGCCGCTTTTTGGGTCCCGCTTCGGGGCCTATCTCGATTTATCAGACAGTCTCAGAAAGGGGGTTCTCCGAAGTTCGCCCTGAGGGGTTCACAAAGTCCATATACTCTAACGAGAAAGACATGCACCGAGGAGGAAAGGCCGTATTGAGCAGCTACGAGGACTACACGCGCAAATCCGGCAACTACGACAAAACCAGGGAGCCGGTGGGGACCGAGATCCTCGTCGGCTGCTTCGCCCACGCACCCGTGCCCCTAAACCGGACGGTGGTGCTGGACGCCGGGTGCGGCACCGGCAGCTACTCGGACGCGCTGCTCGGCTACGTAGGCCGGATCGAGGCCGTCGACCTAAACCCCGGCATGCTCGAGGTCGCCGCCGGCAAACTGGCGTGGGCCGGGGATCGCGTCTCCTTCCACCCCTCCAGGATCGACGAGCTGCCCTTCGATGACGCGACGCTCGACGGGGTCATGATCAACCAGGTCCTCCACCACCTGCCCGACGACCCCGCCGAAGGTTTCCCCGCCCACCGCAAGGTTTTCCGGGAGTTCTCAAGGGTCCTGAAGCCGGGCGGTATCCTCACGGTCAGCACCTGCTCGCAGGAGCAACTGCGCCACGGCTACTGGCACTACCACCTGATCCCGGAGGCCGCCGACGCCCTCCGAAACCGCTACGTCCCCCTCGACGAGCTGCTCGAGATCCTCGACGACTGCGGCCTCGCCCGCCGTGGAACTTTCGCGCCCATAGACGCCACGGTCCAGGGCGACGCCTACTTCGATCCTCGCGGCCCCTTGAGCAAGGAGTGGCGCGACGGGGACTCGGTCTGGTCGCTGGTCGCCGAAGACCGCCTGAACCGGGCCCTCTCCCGCATCCGGAAGCTGGACGAGCGGGGAGAGCTCGAGGCCTACGTGGCGCGCAACGACGCCCCGCGCGCCCACATAGGCCAGGCAACCGTGGTCTTCGCGTCCCGCCCCTAACCCGCCGCCAAACCCGCCGGTTTGCGCGCGGTTAACGCAAAGTTTACAATCGTCCGACTGCATCCCGGGCGTCGGTAAGCGCCCGCCCACAGCGGATAGGGAGAGGAATACGGTTGGACGGAGTGTATGACGCGCTTGCCCGCGTGCCTTTTTTCGGGAACGTCCAACGGAATGGCATCAAGATCGAACACCTAGGCGGCGCTCTTACCAACGCCTGTTACAAGGTGACGATAGGCGGCGCGGCTTACGCGCTGCGGCTCGCCAGGGAAGGTACCTCAGACTACATAGACCGCGGTGCCGAGGAGCACAACGCGCGGGTCGCGGCGGCGGCAGGGGTCAACGCGGAGGTGGTCTATTTCGACGCGCGTGACGGCACGATGGTGACCCGGTTCGTCGAGGGGGTCTCCATGAACGCCGGGGAGGGGTTTGACCGGGACCGGGACCCGGGCGCGCCGGTTCGAGCCGCGCGAGCGCTCAAGCGGGTTCACAGTCTGGGGAGGGTTTTCAGTTCCCGCTTCGACGTCTTCGCCGCGATCGACCGTTACCTGGACCTCTTGCGTGGTCAGCGGGCGCAGGTGCCGGGGGGTTACCACGAGGCGGGCCGGAAGGTGAGGGCGGTGCGCCGGGCGCTGGAGGCCTCTCCCGCTCCCCTCACACCCTGCCACAACGACCCGTGGCCGGGGAACCTCATCGACGCGGACGGGCGCATCTACCTCATCGACTGGGAGTACTCGGGCATGAACGATCCGGTATGGGATCTCGCCGACCTCTCGGTCGAGGCCGGGTTCGACGCCGAGCAAGACCGCGCCATGATGGGGTCCTACTACGGGACCAAGCCTTCCCCGGCGCTCTACTCGCGGTTGGAGATCTACAAAGCGATGAGCGACCTCCACTGGTCCGTTTGGGGTTTCGTCCAGCACGCGAAAGGCAACCCCGCGGAGGACTTCTGGAGCTACGGGCTGGAGAGACTCGGGCGCTCCAAAGCGCGGATGGGCGGCGCCGATTTCGGCCGGCACTTGGGCGTGGTGCGTACGGGCAACTTGCAACTTCATGACCCTTACTCCGACGCACCGGCTCTCTGTTCACCCAACTATTTAGCAGAGATCCAATTTCAGCACCCAAGAAAGAGCGGCGGCTAAGGTCGCTAACCTCGGGGGGCATAACGCCTCGGTCCCTCTTCTAGTCCCTATTCACCGGAGTGCGGGTAGGGGTGTTCCCCGAAGTTCGCGCGGCCCCGGTTCGGCGGGAGTATCCTGACCCGTGGGTGAAAGCGAACAGAGGAGGGGACCATGATGGACAGGGAGAGGCCCGGGACCTCGGACTCGGACGACAGGATCCCGGAGGCGTGGATCGGGCAGGAGGTGATGATCGAGACCACCGAGGTCCTCTCCAGCGACCTTAG
>CADCUW010000527.1 GCA_902805985.1 uncultured Rubrobacteraceae bacterium | reverse complement strand
GCATCCTGACCGTCGTCGTCTTACCGGCCCCGTTCGGGCCGAGAAAGCCGTAGATCTCCCCGGGCTCCACCGAGAGGTCCACCCCGTCCACCGCCGTGTTCTGACCGAACCGCCGGACGAGCCCCTCGGCCCGGATCGCGGCCCCATTCCTGGATGACCCTCGTGCGCCCAAACCCCTACCGCCTCCCCGCTTTTTGCCGGTGTTTCGACGTGCCGCTTCTACGTTGAATTCTACTTGCGGAGCCCCTCTATCCCATCGGTCGGTTCGCCCGATGGGGCTTCTATAGACCACCCCGATCCCCCTTCACCTGCTGCCCGCGGGGGCGAAGGGATCGCGTCTGTCGAACGGGATCCTCGCGAGGCGCCAGGCGAGCTTGCGTTTCGGCAGCCAGTCTATGCGCGCGCCGTGGCGGTCGTCGGCGAGGATGCGCTCCACCAGAAAAGGCGCCATGGTCTCGACGCGGTCCGCCAGGGAGTTGAGAACGCGCCGCGCGCTCTCGCGATCCTCCTCGGAGATAAGGTCCGTCGCCGCGATACCGGGGCTCAGGAAGCCTACCAGCACCGGGGTACGCTTCGCCTCCTTGACGAGCCCCCTGGTGAGGTAGGTCACCGCGGACTTGGTCGCGCCGTACACGACCGCGCCGGGGCAGACCATGCCGTCGCCGCCGAGGCCCTCCATGTTGTAGATCTGGCCGTGGCCCTGCTCCAGCATCCCCCGCATCGTCACCTTCGAGCCATGCATCACGCCCAGAACGTTGGTGCGAACCACCTCCTCGAAAACCCCGGCCCCCAGCTCCCAGAGGTCGCGGCTCGGGTTGGTCAGCCCGGCGTTGTTGATCCAGACGTCCACCGCCCCGCCGCGCTTCACGGCCTCCTCCCACAGCATCCGCACCTGATCCGGGTCGCCGACGTCGCAGGGTAGCGCCGTCAGGCGCTCTCCGCCGGGCCCCGCCGCGAGAAGGACCGCCGCCCGCTCGGTCCCCGCCTCGCTCCGGCCGCACACCGTTACCCGGTGCCCGCGGCGCAGGAACTCCCGCGCCATCCCGAAGCCGATGCCGCGCGTGCCCCCCGTGATAACCACGTGCTTCAAGAACCTCTCCCCCCTTTCGAGGTCCGGCCCGACACCCCGATGAGGTCCTCCGCCAGCCCGGGGTCGTGGCCGCCTGTTCTCATACTCTCTCTTTGGCGTGCGTCGGGACGCCCATCAGAGCCAGGGCCGCGTGCCGAACAGCTCGTCGGGGTTCTTGGCCGCCTGGTAGGCTGCCGTCGGTGTGGCGAGGGTGAGCCAGGCGAGCAGCGTGCCCTGGGAGAGCGCGAGGTCCCTGCGCCCGCCCCTGAGGCTCAGGACGACGCTAGCGATGGTGAGCACCCAGAAGGTCGCCGTGCTGGCCAGGGCGAGTATGGGGCTTCTCTTGCGGAAGTAGACGTAGGCGAAGCTGGCGTAGAGAAACCAGCCTATGCCCTGCATCCAGAGCAGCGCGCCCCGGTGGGGCACCTCCCTGTCGTTCAGGAGGCGCAGGTTGCCCCACAGCACGCTAATGTTGTTCAGCGCCCACACGGGCGCGAAAAGCCAGCCGGGCGGGGCGAAGGGCGCCTGCTCCATCTCCTCGTAGAACCGCCGGTCCTCCCGCCGACGCCCCAAGGAGATCCCCGATGCGCCGTTGGCCAGGAGCCAGAAGAGCACCGCGTGCCAGGCGCGGTAGCGCTCTGGCCTGAACACCGCCTTCGCGACCTTGACCAGTCGATTCGTGTTCATCTCTCTCCTCTCTATGAGAAGACCGGCCGGCCGCCCGGGGCGGCTTCCGGTCGTCTCCGTCTCGACAACGCCCGCTCCACCGAGGCCAGGGAGACCGCCGGGCGCCCGGTGACGCCCTCCCGCCTCGCCTCCAGCTCCCCGCGCGCCGCCATCCCGCGCACGGCGCGCTTGCCGACGCCGAGCATCCTGGCGGTCCGATCCAGGCTCACGTACGCGCCATCCATCGTTCTCTCCCATCCCGCCGTTCGTACTGTCCGGCCTGAGCGCGCTCGAGGAGGCGCCCGGCGAAGCGCTCCCTTCCTATCCCGACGAGGCAGGACGAGACCGCGTCCGCGACCCCGGGGATCGGGTCCAGCAGAACCTTCTTCGTGACGGCGCCCGCGGGCCCAAGGAGCACCGCCAACAGCTCTTCGGCCCCGGCCTCCCGAACCGTCCAGCCCCCCAACGGGGCCCCGCGCGACCGGAGGAACGCCTCCGCCTCTTCCTCGAAGCTGAAGACCGGCAGCCCCCTCCCGCCGTCGACGAGCCAGGGCGCCGGGAGCCCGGACGGGGAGGGCTTGGAGATCAACCACAGACGGGGACCCGCAGGGGGCTCGTGCCCGCTCCCGACGCCCGCGACGGCGACGCCCGGACGGGGGTTCATACGGACCCCGATCCCGCCCCGGCGAGCCGCCCGTCGACGACGAGGACGAGCTTTCCCCGCGCCCGGCGGCTCTCGCTGCGGCGGTGGGCGGCCTCGGCCTCGGCCAGCGGGTAGCTGTGCTCGATCACGGGCCTCACCTCCCCGGCGCCTATCCACGACCCTACCTTTTCGAGGTCCCCGCCGTCCGGCTTTACCAGGACGGACTCGATGCGCCTGCCGCCCCTGAAGCGCGCCAGCCACCCCGGCGAGAGACGCCCGATAAACGGGTTGACGCTGACGAAGACCCCGTTCGTCCCCAGCACCCGGCGGACCTTCCGGAACGGAAGGACGTTGGCCGCGTCGAAGACGGCGTCGTAGCGGGCCTTCCTGGCGGTAACGTCCGCCGCCGTGTAGTCCAGGAACTCGTCGGCCCCGAGGCTCCTTACGAGGTCTTCGTTGCGCCCGCTGGCGGCGGCCGTCACCCGCGCGCCCATGACCTTGGCGATCTGGACCGCAAACGTCCCAACCCCGCCGGAGGCGCCGTTGACGAGCACGTGGCCGCCCGCCGCGAGGTTGGCCTTGTCCCGCAGGGACTGGAGGGCCGTGAGCGCCGCTAGCGGCACGCCGGCGGCCTCCCCGAAGGTGAGGATCAGGGGGATGGACGCTACGGTCGCTTCCGCGGCGACAGCGTACTCGGCGTAGCCGCCGCCCGCGGTATTGGGGAGCATCGCGTAGACCCGGTCGCCGACCCTGAACCGCGTCGCGTTCGGACCCGTGGCCTCCACTATGCCCGCCACGTCCGCGCCCGGCACGAACGGCATCTTCTGGCGGACCACGAACCGGAGGCCGCCGCTCCTGAGGAGGCAGTCAGCCGGGTTGACC
>CADCUW010000526.1 GCA_902805985.1 uncultured Rubrobacteraceae bacterium | reverse complement strand
GGCCGATGGCCTCCTCGTACAACGCCATCCTCTCCGACTGGCGCACGACGGGCCCGTCCCAGTCGAGACCGATGGCCCGGAGGGCGGCGAGCTGGGCCTCTTCCACCCCGGGCCGCACCCGCGAGCGGTCCAGGTCCTCCACCCGCACCAGGAAGCGCGCGCCTGCGGAGCGGGCGAAGAGCCACGCAAGCAGGGCCGTCCGGAGGTTCCCGACGTGCAGCGGCCCCGTCGGGCTCGGGGCGAAGCGTCCGGCCCGGCCCGAAGGTACCGCGACCGTGTTCGGATGGATCTCTGGTGGGGCCATCGCCCCGAGTTTACCGGAGCCCCTCTACCGTTAGTTCGGTTTTTCGATCCGGCCTCTCACACGCCCGCCGGCGTTATCGCGGACCCGGTCTCCGCCTTCGACGCCGCCTCGGGCATCAAAGATCCTTCAGAACGCCCTGCGCCGGAACGCCCACAATGCGGCGAGCAGCGTGAGGGCGGCGACGAAGAGGCAGATCAAGAAGTTGGCGAGCGCGAGCGAGTCGCCCAGGTACAGGTCTTTGCTCGACCAGTAGTAGGGGATGATCGCCCTCTGGACGAGCCCGGCGCTGAGACGAAGCGACTCGCTATCATCCAGGAAGTAGTTCATCCAGAAGCCGTAGAGAAAGCTTGAGAACGCCCACGTCACCACGAACAAAGACAACACGGCGATGGCAGACCAGACCACGTTGCGCAGCAGGACGGAGACGGCGAGGGCGAGGCCGAAGACGGAGAGCGATCCCAACCAGAGCAGCAGGATCGAGAGGGCGATACCCGTAACGCTCAAGAGTTCCATCGGGTAGCCCTTCGCGGCGGCGGACGCGACGAAGGCGATGCCGAAGAAGGCGACGACCCCGAGCAAGGCCGCCGCCCCCGCAGCCCACTTCGCCAGGACGACCCGGTCACGACCGACCGGTTTGGAGAGGAGGAGAAAGATCGTGTTCCGCCCGGCCTCGGCCGAGATCAATCCTATCCCGAGCACGGCGGCGAGCGGCATGAGGAACGTCTTGCCGACGGCGCCGAAGAACAGCGCCATCTCTTCGGCGGCGAAGAGCACCGGGTCTTCCGGTATTCCCGTGTCCTGCTCGAATATGGAAGGCACCGGCATGTTCAGGAACGAGCTGTCCTCCTTCGCTATCTCGACGAGTTGGGCGTAGGGCGTGGGACCGCTGACGAGGACGGGCAAGAAGATCAGCACGCCGACCGCGAGCATCCACCAGACGTTCTTGAGTTCTTTTGCGACCACGAATCCTCCGATCCTTCTCTCCGCGCGAGACGGGCAGCAAGTATCTAGTACGCTTTCCGGCGGAAAAGCCACAGCGCTGTCAGAAGTGGGATGATGGCGGAGACCAGGCAGACGAGGAAGTTGGTGCCGGTAAACCCTCCGACGCCGTAGGAACCATTGGAATAATAGTAGTAGGCGGGCATCCAATAAGTATACAATTCTAACCGCAAGGACAACTCGGCCGCATAGCCCATAGGGAAAACCCCCGCAACTACCACCGGAAGCGCGAAGACCAAGAGCAGGGTCAGAGCGCAGGCTACGATGCTTACGGTGATGTTATGGAAGATGATCGAGACGAACAGCGCCGTCCCCAGGACGAAGAGCACCCCCAACCACAGGACGAGTACCGAGAGAACGGCTTCCGTAACCCGCATCTGTCCGAGCGGGTAACGGCGCGCAGCGGCGACGGTCAGAAGCAACACCTTGCCCAGTACGGCGGCTGCGAGCAGGACGCCCGCGCCTACCGCGTACTTGGTGAGCAGCAACCGGGTACGGCTCACTGGTCTGGAGAGAAGCAGGAAGATGGCGCTGTTGCCGACCTCGCCCGAGATGGACGTTACCCCGAGTAGGGCAGCGAGCGGTAGGAGGACGAAGAGCCCGCCGAAGTAATAGAGGTCGTTGATGTCCCGCAGGGCGATCCTTACGGGATCCTCACCAGGAATCCCTTGCACCATCCTCGCTACGTCCTCATACGGCGAAACCAGGAAGAAGGCGGCCAGGGCTACCGGCACCGCCGCAACCAGAAGTTTCCAGCGCGCGTCCCGCCACTCTTTAGCGACCATTGCCGTCCTCCACGTACGCGACGAAGATGTCTTCGAGGCTCATTCCCGTGGAATCTAGGTCGACGACGGGATAGGGCCGGTCTCGCAGGCCACGCTCGACGGCCTCCACGTCGCCGCGTACCTGGAGCTTTATGCCGCGTCCCTCGCGCTCCACCTCCCTGACATCGGGCAGAGACCGCAGTCTTCGCACCTCTTCTTCGGGAGGCGTCTCGGCGTAGACGGCGCGGAAGACGCGGTGCGACCCGCGCATCTCGTCCAGGTCGCCGCTCGCGAGCAGCTTTCCGCCCTTGATGATGCCGACGGTATCCGCCACGGCCTCGATGTCGGAGAGGAGGTGGGTGGAGAAGAAGACGGTCCTGCCCTCCGCGGCGACCTCGCCCACGAGCACCTTGAGGAAGGCGCGGCGGGCGACGGGGTCGAGACCGGAGGTCGGCTCGTCGAGTATTAGCAGCTCCGGGTTGCTGCCGAGCGCGAGGCAGAGCTGGAGCTGGGCCTTCTGGCCCTTGGAGAGCTTGCGTATCTTTGCGTTTTCGGGCAAACCGAAGATGCTTATGTAGCGGTCTACGAGGGCCTGGTCCCACGACCGGCTAAGGTCGCGGCATAGGCGGCAGATCCTGGGCACCGTCATCCCCTCGTACAGGCTGTTTACCTCGCTCGCGAACCCGACCCGCGCCCGGACCTCCAAACTCTCCTCCACGACGTCGTACCCGAGCACCCTCGCCCTCCCGCCGTCGGGCCTCCTGAAGCCCATGAGGGTCTTGATGGTGCTGGTCTTGCCGGCCCCGTTGGGCCCGAGGAACCCGTATACCACGCCCCGCGGTACCACCATGTCCAGCCCGTCCACGGCTCGCTTGCGCCCGTAGTCGACGACGAGGTTCTCGATCCGTATGGCCGCGTCGTCCGCCGGCGTGGGGACCCTCTCCATCCGCTCGTCGGTCATCATCCCTGCTCCCCTCTCCCTCTCGGTATGCGCTCGAACTCGGAATCCAGGCTCTCCCACAGGTCGTCCTCGCTTATGCCAAGCGCCGCCGCGTCCCGCACGAGGGTCCGCAGACGCTCGAAGACGGCCTCCCTCTGACGCCCCTTTGCTATCTCCGCCACACCCCTGGCCACCACGGTCCCAACGCCAGCCCTGCTCTCCACCATGCCCTCCCTCTGGAGCTCGTTGTACGCCTTGA
>CADCUW010000525.1 GCA_902805985.1 uncultured Rubrobacteraceae bacterium | reverse complement strand
TCCCACGCTTCAGTTTTTTAACCAGCATTTAACTATAGAGTCGATGCCACGAGCCGCATCCTTCCCAAACCTGCGCGCCAAGTGCGTAGAGCACCCTCTACAGCATCAGTTGGGCTCTTTCGTCGCCGGCCCTGGTAAGTCCTCTTCTCCCAACGCTCGGAGTAGGCGCGGCCAAAATCCCTGCTTCACCCATAGCTCGTGGCGCCGGTAGGCGGTCTCCCACTTACCGTACTCTTCGGGCATCTCCCGCCACGAGGAACCCGTCCTCGCCACCCAGAGGATGCCGCCTAGGACGACACGGTGGTCGTTGGGTGGCCTGCCTACCCCGCCCCTCTGCGGCGGCAACAACCGTCGCACCGACGCCCACTGCTCCTCGGTGAGCTTCGCCTCTTCGGACGGGATCGTGGCGGCCTTGAGGGGCGCTCCCCTTCCGAGCGCGCGCCGTGCCGCCCTGCTGCGAGCGGCCACGGCTTGGTGCGCCCGCCTCCACGCCGACCATCCCAGGAGAAAGCCCCTTCGTTCCTCCGGCTCGGCCATCGCCAGAACCAGCCTCCTTGCCTCCGGCACCGTCGGAGGGATCAAGCCCGCGTCGAGATCCCCCTTTTACCGTCCCCAACCGCCCCTTCTTCGTCACGGGCTGCGAGATGTACGACGACCAGGAAGGCGTGGGCCAGCAGGCAGAGGATGACGTGGCGGTGCCAGGCGTCCCACCGCCTCACCTCGTAGTGGTCCATGCCTACCTCGCCCTTGGCCTCGGCGAAGCACTGCTCCACCGCCCAGCGGTCCTGGCACACCCTCACGAGTTCTTCGAGCGACGTCCCCTCCGGTCCGTATGCCTGGTAGTAGCCCAGGTCTTCGGGGTCGTCGGTGCTCCTGCGGACCAAGAGCCAACGTCCCATGCTCTTCTCCGGATCCGGGGCGAGTCCCAGGCACGTCCACTCCCACGGGCGCCTGCCGCCGCCGTCCCGCCCGGGACTCACCTCCGAGAAGGCCTCTCTTGGCAACCGCTCGACGAGTTACTCTATCTTCTTCTTGCGGCCGCCGAGCGGGACGGCGTTGGTCTTCGGGACCATCACGGCGTAGGGCCTGCCGCGCTGTTCCGGCCACAACCTGAAGGCGTGGGAACGACCGTAGAACGAGTCCGCGGCCACCCACCTCGCGGGAACCCCGGCCCCAAACGCCCGATCCAGCATTTCCTCGGCCAGCTCGATCTTGTTGCGGAAGACGACCCCCTCGGGGACGCCGGCCTCCGCTCTCCGGACGGCGTCGCCCACCCAAGCCTCGGGCAGGTAGAGCGCCCGGTCGACGAAGGCGGCGCCCTTCTCCGAGGAGTAGGCCAGGAACACCCCGACCTGGCAGTTGACCGTGTCTCCGGCGGTGCCGGTGTACTGGCGGGCGACGCCCACGCTCTTTTGACCCTTCTTCAGGAAGCCGGTCTCGTCGACGATGAGCACGCCCGTCTTCTCGTCGCCGAGGTGCTCGACCACGTAGGAGCGCAGGTCGTCGCGGACTTTGTCGACGTCCCACTTGGCCGAGTTCAGCAGGCGCTGGACGCCCTGCGGATCCCGCTCGCCTGTGGCCTCGGCCATCTGCCAGCCGTTCTTGCGCTCGACCCTCCCGAGCAAACCGAGCAGGTAGCGGCGGACACGCTCCCTGGCCTCCGAGCGGGCGAAGCGATGGCCTATTCGACGATGCAGCTCGCCCAACGTCTCCGACCACCGGCCGACGGCGGGCGACTCGATGACCAAATCTTGCGCGACCATGGCGCTCCCTTCCTCGTTCCACCGGAAGGGTAGAAGAATGCGCTAACTGATGCTGTAGGGCCCCTTCTGCAAAGTGCGCATCCAGGATTCTGGATAGAAGTCGTCTGAAATAGCCGAGAAATGTCGTTTTTCGTCTCTTGATCGGGCATGGCCAACCACAAGATCTAGTGGTGCTGAATAAAAATGCGCGATTTCGCATGGATTGTGTGCCGTCCACGGTGCCTTGATGCGCGCTGCGAGAGCATATCCGAACCTAAAATGCGACCGTGGAAAGGATGCGATTTTCTCCTGCCATGGACTATGAGTAGCACCGGAGCGGAAACGTACGCCAACGAACAAGCAGTGTAGTCTTTGATGCAGCGAGGGTTGCTGTAGCAACGGTCGTCGGCCGCGGCCCGCTTGAGCGCTAGAAATCGTCTTCCGGGGCCGCGCCCCGCCCCCTGCCAGCGCCTCGTCGAGCTTGAAGTGGTAGCGGCCCAGCACGCACCCGTGCGCGTGCATGAGCGGCGAAACTCGGGCCAGGTCGCCCTTCCGGACCTCTGCTCCTCGCCCTCGAAGCTGGGCGATGGCCCGGTCGAGGTAGAGGGTGTTCCACAGCGCGACGGCGTTGAGGACGAGGCCGAGCGAGGAAACTCCTCGCTCGGCCTCGCGGTAGCGCTTCCTGACCCTCCCCCGGTTTCCGTGGAAGATGGTCCTTGCGAGGGCGTGGCAGCAGGGCACGGGACCCCGGCTCCTCGCTGGGTCGGGCGGCGAGAGCTAGCACGGGCCACCGCGCCCGACTCGCGACGGAGCGATGTAAGGGCCGCACCCCCGCGTCGGCCCAGCCGGTCGTGCTGCCCCAAACGACCGCCAGCCCGTCGCGAGCTCCGAAGCGCTCCAGGTGACCGGCGACGATGTCCTGCACCCTCTCGAGCTTCGCCGGGTTCGTAGCTTCCACTTCGAGCACCAGCCCGTCGGGTCGCGCCGTCATCCAGCAGGTCCCCAGCTCGGGGAACGCGGCGACGTTCTCCGGGGGCGTCCATTCGGCGTGGAGGCCGTGCGCGAAGTGCTTGCGCGGCCGGTTGGCGTAGCGGTCGGCCTTGGCCGGCGGGACGTGGGCTGCTGCAATGGTGGCGGGTGCTTCCTCGTCTATGTAAGGGTCGAACGGTCTTCTTGCGGCGCCGGAGGCGTGTCAGCCGGGGCGGTCAGCGAGCCTGTCGAGCCAATCGGAGAGCAGGGCACCCTCCGAAGGCATGAAACCGGCCGGCGTCTCTGGCAGGACCGCCTTGAGCGCGACGGCGCGACTTGGGATCTGGTCGTGACCGGATTGCCCGGTCTCCAGGGCTGCGTCCGTAGTGAAGGCGGCGAGTATGGCCTCGCGGGTCTCGTCCGACAGCGCGGGGTCGCGGTCCTCCCGCTCCGCGGCGATGAGCGTCAGGACGACGCCCGAGCTGGCGGCGCGGACCATGCGCGCAGCCCGCTCCACCCCGACACGCAGCCTTCCGGCCTCGGCTATGCGACGCACCATCCCAA
>CADCUW010000524.1 GCA_902805985.1 uncultured Rubrobacteraceae bacterium | reverse complement strand
GGGGCGTAGCCCTCGTAGGTGATCCTCTCGATAGCCGCGGCATCCGCGCCCGACCCTGTCCCCTTGTCTATGGCCCGCTGGATGTTGTCGTTCGGCATGTTGCCGTCTTTGGCCTTCTGGACCGCGAGGCTCAAGGCCGGGTTCATCTCCGTGTCGCCCCCGCCCTCGCGGGCCGCGACGGTGATCGCCTTGGAGAGCTTGCCGAAAAGCGCGCCGCGCTTGGCGTCGGCCGCTCCTTTTTTCCTCTTGATCGTCGACCACTTGCTATGACCGCTCAATGCCGCATACCTCCTCGAGAAAGTACTCGTGAAACCTCGTGTCGTCCGTAAGCTCCGGGTGGAACGCCGTCACGAGGATGTTCTCCCCCCGCGCCGCCACGACCTTGCCCTCCACTTCGGACAGCACCTCGACCCCTGGCCCCACGTCTTCGAAGAACGGTGCCCGGATAAAGACCCCGGTAAACGGCTCGTCGAAGCCTTCCACGTCGAGGTCCTTCTCGAACGAGTGGACCTGACGCCCGAACCCGTTGCGCTCCACGAGCGCGTTCATCACCCCGAGAAGGGGCTGGCGCGGTCCGGTCGTCGCCGACGCCGCGAGCACCATCCCGGCGCACGTCCCCCACACCGGCCCGCCCCGGTAGAAGTAGCCGCGGAGACCGTCTAGAAGCCCCGAGGAGACCAGCATCTTCCCGATGGTGGTGGACTCTCCGCCGGGCACGATCACACCGGCCAGGCCTTCGAGGTCCCCCTCCGTCCTGACCTCAACGGGTTCCACGCCGAGACGGCGCAGGATCTCCGCGTGCTCCCTGACGTCGCCCTGGAGCGCGAGTATCCCTACTCTCGGCCCCTCGCTGTTACCACCCACGCGTCGCGAGGCGCTCCTCCTCTTTCAGGTCTCCCATCTCCCTGCCGACCATCGCCTCGCCCAGACCCCGGCTCGCCTCCGCGATGGCCTTCGCATCCCTGAAGTGCGTCGTCGCCTTCACGATGGCCCGCGCCCTCAGGGCCGGGTCCCCGCTCTTGAAGATACCGCTCCCCACGAACACCCCGTCGGCCCCGAGCTGCATCATCAGCGCCGCGTCAGAGGGCGTCGCGATGCCGCCCGCCGTGAATAGCACGACCGGCAGCCGGCCGTTCTCCGCGACCCACCGCACCAGCTCGTAGGGCGCCCGAAGCTCCTTAGCCTCGCTCATCAGCTCGTCTTCCTCCAGCACGCCCAGGCGCCGGATGCCGCCGACGATGGAGCGCATGTGGCGGACCGCCTCGACCACGTTGCCGGTGCCGGCCTCGCCCTTGGACCGGATCATGGCAGCACCCTCGCCGATCCGGCGCAGAGCCTCCCCGAGGTTCGTCGCCCCGCACACGAAGGGAATCTCGAAGGCCGCCTTGTCTATGTGGTGCTTCTCGTCGGCCGGTGTCAGCACCTCGGACTCGTCGATGTAATCGACCTCGAGCGCCTCCAGGACCTGCGCCTCGACGAAGTGGCCTATGCGGGCCTTCGCCATCACGGGTATGGAGACGGCCTCCTGGATGCCCGAGATCATCTCCGGGTCGCTCATCCGGGCGACGCCGCCGTCGGCCCGGATGTCAGCGGGCACCCGCTCCAGCGCCATCACCGCGACCGCGCCGGACTCCTCGGCGATCTTCGCCTGCTCGGCGTCCACCACGTCCATTATGACCCCGCCCTTGAGCATCTGCGCCATGCCGCTTTTGACCCTGAACGTCCCGGTCAACCGCCCGTTTTCCGCCATAGGTTCTGCCCCCGTGAGTGCTTACTAGAATCTGTTAGACGTATCTTACTACCAGCGCCCCACGAGGCCAAACCGCGACCCACCCGCAATCGTGATTGCTAGCGCTTTTTGCGCTCCTTGGCGTACTCCTCGGAGAACTTCTTCAGGAACGCCTCTATACCGTGCCCGGCCGCCCGCTTTGCCGCCGGGAACACCACGCCAGCCTCCCGCCGCGCGACCTCGGCCACCTTACCGAAGACGCGAGCCCTGCCGGAGGGCTGCGAGCCACCACTCCTCGAGATCTGCCGCTCGTCGCTCAATCTACCTCTATACGCTCCCGGGTAGCCCCCTCAGGACCCGTCTCCGTCCGCTCGGGCCGCGCCAGCGCGGCGACGCCCTTGAGCGCCTCGAATCCGGCGCGGCGGAAATGGACGCCGGCCTTCTTGCGCCGCTCGCCGGGTACCGCGATATACGCGATCACACCCAGCAACCCACCCTTCCCACGCCGCCTAAAGGCCATCCTTCAGCCTCACCTTCAGTCGCCCATCCTCGACGCTAGCCCCCGCCGCGGAGAGCCGGGCCAGCGAGTCGGGCAGCAGGATGTTGCGCCGGTAGGCCCCGACCCTCACGAAGAGCTCGGCCCCCTTCTTCGACAGGTCTACCTCCTTTTTCTCCGCCAGCGGCAGGTTGAAAACCACCTCGTAGCCGTCGCTCGTCTTGATCACGTCGTGCGCAGCCCCGTTGAAGAGCATCGGCAGCGGGTCGGTCCCGTCGAAGACGTCGCCCGCGAGGGCTTCGAGCGCCTCCAGGCCGAACATCTCGCGGTCGAAGAGGCGTGCGGTCAGGATCGGGATCGGCGAGAAGGACTCCTCGATGCTCCTCATGTGCCGCGCTTGCGCCTCCCGCCACTGGTCGAAGTACGGGTCCCTCACGGAGTCGGGCAGCAGACGGTTTACCACCACCGCGTCCACCCCGTAGTCGTAGAGGTTAAGGTAGGTATAGGCTCGGCGGGCTTCCGCCACGACCATCTTCTCCGCGTTCACCACCAGGCGCACCGAGGCCTCCCGCCGGTCCGTCAGGATCTCCTCCACGCCCGCTATGGCCTCGTAGAACCTCTGGCCCGCGGCGAAGACGCTGTCCTGGGGCAGCGGCGGCAACGACTTCGCCCTGTTGGCGAAGGGCCTCACTAGCTTCGCGGCCCTTCGTTGTATCGGCAGGATCTTCTCGACGTACCAGTTCATCTGGTCCGGCAGGCTGAGCAGCTTGAGCGTCTCCCCCGTGGGCGCCGCGTCCACGATGAGCGCGTCGTACGCTGCCTCCTGGTGGTGCCGCCTGACCATGAGCAGGCCGAAGAGCTCGTCCATCCCCGGCAGCATCGCCAGCTCCTCGGCGGCCAGAGTATTAGCGCCCTGCCACTCGAAGACCGTCGAGACGTAGGACTGTATCTCGGACCAGTTCTCCTCGATCATGGACGTGTGGTCCATCTCCTGCGCCCACACGCCCGTCGCCATCTTCTTCGGGTCTGGCCCGATGGGCGCGTCGAAGGCGTCCGAGAGTGAGTG
>CADCUW010000523.1 GCA_902805985.1 uncultured Rubrobacteraceae bacterium | reverse complement strand
CCCGAATCGAGGCTCCGAGGGCCACCAAGAGGGGACAAAGGACCCCGGATTTGGCCACTTCTTGCTGCCAAAGTTCCGTCGTCGAGAAGCCTTCGGGTATTTTCCAGACAGTCTCTCCACGCACTCCCGTGAATAGGGTCCGCGCTTCTCGCGGCGTTGGCCTCGCTCTCTCCCAAGGCCCGCGCCGCACCCCGGACGGACTTGCCCCGCGTGGGGTGGGTGGGGCGCCGCGTCCGGCCGAGCGTTAGACCAACCAGCGGCCGTCGCGCATCAGCTCGCGGTCGGGCATCTCGTTCACCTCGCGCCAGGCCTGGATGCGGAGCGGGTAGACGCGGAACCAGCGGTACGGCATGTCCTCCTCGCGCGGGTCGAAGCCAGTGCGCGCGGCGAACCGGTCGGCGCGCTCTTGCGGTAGCGCGTCGATCTCGAGGACCTCGACCTCGCCGTCGATCACGGTCACGTCGCGGGTGTAGCCCAGCCCCAGCCGGACGGCCCCGGTGGCGGCGAGGTTCCCGCCGGTCGGGCTATCCGTCGGGGTGGCCATCAGCAGCGCCCCGCCGTCCCGATCGAAGGACAGCGGAACCAGGTACGGCGCACCGTCCGCCGAGGCGCTTGCCACCCAGAGATCGACGTCGTTGTTGAGTCGATGCTCGGTGTCGCGACGGCGCTCGGCGCGGGGTCTGGGCTCGGGGGCGGGGCTCAGCCCGCAGCCCTCCTGACGAGTTCGCCGATCCTCGCCTCCTCGGCGGCGCCCAGCTCCTTGAGCGCGAAGGAGGTCGGCCACATGGCGCCCTCGTCGAGGTTCGCCCTGTCGCCGAAGTTGAACGTCGCGTACCTCGTGCCAAACTTCCCGGCGCTCTGGAAGTGGCAGATGACCTTGCCGTCCTTGTCGGCGTAGGCTGGCATCCCGTACCAGGTCTTCGGCCAGAGGTCCGGCGCGCTGGCCTTGACGACCTCGTGGAGCCGCCCGGCCATGGCGCGGTCCGGCTCAGCCATCTCGGCGATCTTCGCGAGCACGGCGCGTTCCCCTTCCTCCCTGTTCTTCTGCGCACGCTCTTCGGCCTTCTGCTCCCTGGCGCGCTCCCTCATTGCGGCCCGCTCCTCGGCCGTGAACCCCTTATCGGACCTCTTTGCGCCCATCGTCGCCCCCTTAACGGTCTCTCCCTTGTCCACACGCCAGGGGAAGTCTACCTGCGGCCGCGTGCCCGCACTTCTCCGTTCCTGATCGATCCGGTAGTCCGTTCCACCGCGCGCCTCCCGGCGACCTCTGGGAACGTAAGACGCCCGAAGTTCGCCAGGCACCGCCCCGGTGGACCAGGCCGACTTCCGAGAACCCCTCGGCACGAAGTCGCGGAACTTCCCTTCCATGCACTCGGGTGCACAAAGACGGTGGCTTAGGGGGCAAGCCCTATCATCGCTTCCCCGGTCTCCGGATCGAAGGGGACGGACTCGTGGTCGTGGACGATGACCCACCTGCCCCCGATGCGGCGGCATCCCAGGGTCGCCCGCACCCACATGCTCACCTCGGTGCCCGCAACGGTGGTGCCGGTGACGTGGTAGACGAACCAGCAGAACCCCACGTCGCCCTCAGCGACGATCTCGAGGTCGCGCACCTCGTAGCCGATTGGTCCGTTGTAGGAGTCGAACCACTGTCGGGTGGCTCCCCTGCCCATGTCCTTGCCGCGGGAGACTAGGGGGGGTATCACCTCGAACGTGACCACGTCTTCTGCCTGGCGGGCGTCCAGAGGGACGGGGTCCTTGGTGCGCACGGCTTCTACCCTCTCGAGCACGAGCTGGCGCAGTTCCTCTTCCGCGCCGTTCCTCTCCCGGCCGACGTTGTCCATCTGGTCCCCCTTCTCCACGTTGTCCACGCGGACGCATTCTACGGTCGACCACGACCATCGACACCGCCGTCGTCCCGGTGGTCATGCGTCTTGGTGGTCCGTCCTCGCCAGGAAGTCCTTCGGCCGAAGTTCGGAGAATGATCCTTCTACGAGATTGGGTGAATAGAGCCCTCGCTCCTACCTCAAGCCGCAGGGAGATAGGTGAGCAGGACCACTCCGGAGTCGAACCGCGTCACGTCCGCGAGCTCCATCCGAATGGTTCCCCTGTCGCCGAGCACGTGGACGTTTCCCTTGCCCCACACCAGCGGGTTCAGGTACACCTCGTACTCGTCGATCAGGCCCATCTCGGCGAGGGCGTACGCGAACTCACCGCTCCCGTGCATGAACAGGTCACCCTCGACGGTGTCCTTCAGCCTCGGGATCGAGTCCTCGAGGTCCCCCGCGAGCAGGGTCGCGTTCCACCCAAGATCCCCGGAGATGGTCCTGGACCCGACGTACTTCGGTATCGCGTTGACCATGTCCGCCCACTTGCCCGTCTGACTCGGCCAGTATCCTGCCAGCCCCTCGTACGTCTTGCGGCCCAGCACCAGCCCGCCGGATCTCGCCTGACGCTCGAACGAGTAGACTCCGTGGTCTCCGTCCGCCTGCACCCACTCGCCGACCGGGTCTACGACGCCGTCGACGGTGGCCTGCGTGGTGGCGATCAGCTTTCCCATCTAGATTATCCTTCCATCGGTTTGCCTCGACGATAGTATTGCGGGATGGGCGGAGAGGCATCGTTCGCAGGGTGGAGCGGAAGGGTAGAGTTCCGCGCACTCGGGCGGGTAGTCCTTCTTGCGGGTCGGCCTCAACCGCCCTGGGTGGCGATCCACCAGGTGTTGCCCGCCGGGTCCTTCACCCCGCCGCGGCGGTCCGGATCGCCCTCCATTCGTTTCGGCTCATCGACGGGGAGACCGCCGGCCTCCAGGGCTCGCCGGTACGACGCGTCCACGTCAGGCACGTAGACGTGGAGCCAGACGGGGAAGGCCGGATTGTCTCCCCCGCTATCGGCGACCATCACCACCGTGTCGTCGATCAGCACCTCGGCGTGCATGATCGAGCCGTTGGGCATGTCATAGCGGCGCGTCTGCCTGGCATCGAAGGACTCGATCAAGAAGTCGATGACACCCTGCGCGCCATCGGCAACGACGTACGCCGAGACGCTCGGATACCCTTGCGGCTTGTATTGTCGATCCACTGTCCTCCCCCGGTGAAGTGACATAACAGCTCACAGTCTCTCTGTGAGTATCCTCGTGGCGCACCTTTCCGCATCGACGAACTTCCGACTTGTTTAACTCTGCTCAGGAGTTTGGTGGTCTGCAGCCGCTAAGCTTCTAGGGTGCCGGTTTTGGGGATCGCTCGCGAACTTCCTGTCGCCCACCAGAGGTGGGTTGGCTTGTTCTAGGCTTG
>CADCUW010000522.1 GCA_902805985.1 uncultured Rubrobacteraceae bacterium | reverse complement strand
AGGCCTCGAGCCTGCGGTCCATCTCCGCGATAGGGTCTGGAGGTTCTTGTTGCCCTGCTCGTAGTTGCGCGTCCGCCTGAGCTCGGCCTCCGAGAGCCTATCCAGCTGCTCGGTGATCTCCTCCATGTTCATCTTGTCGTAGTCGGAAAACGGCGGTCGCCCCGCGGCGACGTCCGCGGTCTCCCGCGTCGCGTCCGCCGCGATGTCCACCACGTCGGAGACGGCTTGGGAACCGACGCGCGCTCCCTTATCCTCGAAGGTCCCGCCCCGGGCGTGCCCCTAGGAGGCGGCCCTTAGCTTCTGGTCGTAGCGGTCGATTAGGGTCTTGCGGTTGTGGTTCTGGCGCTCGTGGTCCCTCAGGCGCCTCACCTGGTCGTCGGTGAGGGGTCCCAGCCTCCCCTCGATCTCCTCGACGGTCATCCCGTCGTAGCCTGGGATGGGGAATGTGGCCGCGTCCGTCGCCTCCCGCGCGGCCCCCGCCGCCGCGCCGGCCGTGGCGCCGGCCGCCGAGGCCGCCGTGCCGACCAGCCCGGTGGTCGTCTCCGTCATGGTCCTCGTGCCTTCTCGCGCGCTTTGGGCGGCCATCTCGGTGCCGGAGCGGTAGCGCGAGAAGGCCTCGTCCAGGAACTCGGCGTAGGCCCCCACGGACTCTTGGGCCAACGCCTGCCCGGCCTCCTGCTGCCTCTGGGCCTGCTCGGAGAGCGCCTGGGCGCCCGCGCGGTTGGCCTCGGTCTGCTCCCTGAGGTTCTGGGCCACCAGCTCGGAGAACTCCTGGGCACGCTGCTGCTGGCGCTGGCCAGCCTCGGCGGCCTGACCGTAGACTACCCTGTACGAATCGGCCAGGGTCTCCGCGAAGCGGCGGGCCGCCTCGTTGACGTCTTGGGCCTTCCCTCGGTCCGTCATGCTCCATTCTCCTCCCTTGGGGGCGTGTGCCTTCTGCGCTTTCTACCCCGCCCGGGCCCGCGTCTTGGAGGCCTCGCCGTGGATGCCGAGGTCCCGCGCCTCGCCTTCTAGCCGGTCGGCCGCCTCCTGGAGGCGTCCCTCCGCCCTTTGTGCGAACTCTTCGTGCGTCATGGTCTCGATCACCTCGCGATCGATGGCTTGCGTTCCTTGAAAGTCCGGCGCCCCTCGGTGGGGAACCCCCGTCAGGGGGAAGGGAAAGGAGGAGCGGGCGCCGGGGACTATGTTCATATCGCACCTAGTCCCCGCCGTAAACCCGAACGGGAATAAATGGTCCGAAGGGTGCAGGCCGCCCCGGCCGGTCTGTCGGGCCCCGGCGGACGGCCCAAGCCACACCCCCACGCGGATAGAATGGTCTCGCATGGATGACCCCGTGACCCGCTACGAGGATGCCGTCGAGGCGCTGATCCGCGACCCATCCCCAGAGAACGACCTGGCCGCCTCCCAGGCGCACTACGACTGCGCGTGCTACGTGTGGCTTGCGCCGTGGTGGGTCGGATGGTACCGGGAGAGGAGGCTGAAGCGGGCGGTGCGCCGCCACCTGGAGGCCGGGGGCCGGATAAGGCTGCCGCGGGGTTAGCCGGCCGCGCGTCCACCCCCCGGACCGGGCAGGCCGAGGCTAAGCGAACTTCTTAGAACCCCCACAGCCGAAGTTCGCGGAACATCCCTTCTGCGAGGTTCGGTGAATAGGAGCAATACGTTGGGGGCCGCCGACGAGGCGATCGGGGCGTACCGCTGCCTAGCGCCGCCTTCCGAAGTCAGCAGTGTACATGGTGTACCTTTTCTTTCCCTTGAACGTCCCGATGGCCGTACCGATGCCCACCTCGCGGAAGCCCCTCTTGAGTATGTTGGGCCTGTGCGTGCGGCTCTTCATCCACCTCTTGAAGATGCTCTCCGGGGTGCCCAAGCGCCCCGATCCCCCGGCTATGTTCTCCCCGTAGGTCTTCCATTCGTAGCCGTGGCGCTTGAGCCTCTTGCCGACCGAGCCGTGGAAGAAGCGGTCCTTCCTGATCATCGTGGCCGAGTGGGCGCGGGCGGCCTTCTGGAGCTTGGGGTGCACGCACAAGCGCTTGAGGTTCCGTTGTTCGCGCGCCCGGTTGTGGAGTTGGAGAGCGCGCTTCTCGTTGGCCTTGAGATCGATGCGGCCACCGCCGCAGGTCCTCGCGGTCGCGTTGCCCCGAGCATCGGCTTCCTCGGCCCCCCACGCGAACACCCCGACGGCCGCCACCACCGCCACCACCGTCGTGGCGAGAACGACGGACGCGCACCTTCTTGCGGCCATGGAGACCCCCTCCGCTTCGCTACAGATTGGTACGCTAGCGTCGTACCTGCGTAAGGTCAAGCACAAATTTCCGAGAACCCTGAATTCCACGAAGCTGGTGAATAAACTCTTGATCACCTAGAGGCGGCTCGTGGTGGCGGAGGCGGCGAAGGTCTATATTTGTCGCAGACGTGGCGGATTTGTTCTTGGACCTGATGACCCAGCGGTACGAGCTCTCGGTGTGGGCCGTGGCGCTCGTCTTGACGGGCGTGGCGGTGCTCGCGACCGTGGCCATGTATTTCGCCGAACAGCGCGGGGACAATCGGCTCCTTATCTGGCTCGCGGCAATCTGGCTGCTGGCGTGCGTCCTCGCCTTCTCCCTCAACCCGTCGACGTGGCCCCACCAAATGCTCTAGTCTGCGAGCGTCGGGGCTGCCGACAGAGTTTCGCCGCGACCGGCGTTTCTTATGTACAGAACGAGGCGTGTCCCTTTGTATATAAGAAACGCCGGCACGAAGAAGGACCCGCGCCGATGGTGGGGAGCACGGGCCCAGCAATATGAGACGGGGGCCGTGGGCACAGGAGCCCGTCTGGGTGATGGCGGCCTCTCGCCGTGCCAGCATCGTACGCCCCTCGCGCCGCCCTTCCTTGCACCCTTCGGGCCATTTGGGGGCCCGAGGGGTTGAACCGGGGCCACTGGCCAAGGCCGGGGCGAGGCAGCAAAACGGGCCGGCGCCCCCTCCTAGGTCCGCCCGCCCGCATCGCCCGCGCATTGTCTCAAAGGGCGCAAATCCCGTCAATGCATACTCCAGGCCATCATCGTGGCGAGCGACGCCGAGCAAGAAGAAGCCCGGCGACCCTAGGAGGGGGGTAATCGCGGGCCGCCGGGCCTCTGGATATTCTACTACCTACTACCCGACTGGACAGGGCGCGACTTCTTATGTTACGCGCCGCTCGTCACGGCGCCCTATTCTGTACATAAGAAACGGCGGCGCAAAGGGACCGGAGCGAAGCCAAAAGGAAAGCCGAGCGGCCTAAAAGGAGGGGGTAATCAAGGCGCCCGGCAGAGGGTA
>CADCUW010000521.1 GCA_902805985.1 uncultured Rubrobacteraceae bacterium | reverse complement strand
TTTGTGTGGAGGCTCCAGGCTCTGAGGTTTTGAGGTATGAGGGGCGCGACGCGTGGCCCTGGTCCCGATGTCGCGATGTGGGATCTCGGCCTCCCACCCCAAAGCCTAGAACCTAAAAACCTAGCAATGCGGGGTCCAGGATCCAACCCTCGTTCCGGTCGCACTCGGGTGGCACGCCCCAGCCGTCGTTCCGCCGCGTGTACGCCCAGGCGGCCTGGACGGCGCACAGGAGCGAGTCCAGGGCGTCCGCCCCCGGCTCCCCGACGAACCGGTCCCGCCACCGGCGGCCCATGCTCACCCCGAAGCCGTACGTCTCGCGCAGGGCCTCGGACCGGAGCCCCGATACGAGCTTCTTCCGCGCTGCCTCTCTCTGGGATGTGTCCGGCACGCCGTCGCGCTTGTAGCTCTCGCGCCCGAGGAACCGGCGGGCGACGACGGCCGGATAGGCCTCGACGGTGACGCGAGGGTCCCCGTTCGGGCGGCAGGGCTCGACGGACACGCCGGAGGAGGCCAGGCGGGGGGCGCCCTGGAAGAACATCTTCCCGACCGGCACCCGGAAGAGCATCATCGCGCTGCTCGACCCGCTGCGCCGGTCGGCCAGCCGGTAGCGCCACTTCTCCCCGTAGGGGCGCGAGGCCATGTCCGCCCTGATAGCCCCCTCGAAACCCTCCTTGCCGAGCCGATGAGCTTCTCTGACGTAGCCGGCCCAGTCCTCCGGCCATCCGAGCGCCTCGACGAGGTCCCTCGGTTGGCCGAAGGGGAAGTCCATCCCGCAGACCCAGGGGCCGGGCGTCTCCAGCCAGGCTTCGAACTGCGCGAAGTCCGTGAGCGTCTCGGCGTCTTCCACCCGGAGCACCCCTTCTTCCAGCGTGCATCGGAGGGCGACCAGGGGTTTGCGGCGGGAGGGGGCGCTCGTGAAGTCCAGGCCGTAGACCTTCAAGCGCGAGAGGCAGGCGTCAGGCGCCCTCTTCGCCGTCCTTGGCGCGGGCGAGCCGGCGGGCGTCCGGTTTGCGGTCCTCCTCCGGGATCTTCTCGCCCTCGTCCTTACCTCCGGGGATGTGCCACTCGATCACCTGGTTCATCTCCGCTCCGAGCAGCATGATGAAAGAGGTGTAGTAGATGTAGAGCATAAGGATGATGACCCCAGCCAGCGAGCCGTAGGTCGCGCTGAAAGAGCCCGATGCGCCAACGTAGAACGAGAACAGCAGCGAGAACAGCAGCCAGAACGCGAACGCGAGGAAGGCGCCGGGGCTGATCCAGCGGAACTTCTGCTTCGCCGCCGGCGCGAAGAAGTAAATGATCGCGAACGTGAACAGCACGATGCACGCCACGATGGGCCACTGGACGAATTTCCACACCGTCGTGAAGGCCCCTTCAAGCCCAATGAACCCGGCCAGGCCACCGCCGACGGACCCGCCGAAGATGACGATGCCGAAGGCGGTCAGCATCAGGACGACGACCGCGAGCGAGATAAAGATCGAGATGCCGTACATCTTCCAGGCCGGCCGGTCCTCCTCGACCTCGTACATCACGTTCATAGCCTCCATGATGGAGCGGAACGCCCCGGAGACGCCCCACAGCGCCAGCGCGATGGAGATGATCGCCCCGAACGTGAAGGCGCTCCCGGCCTGGCTCTTGGTGAGCGGGATGAGTTGCTTCTCGATGAGTTCCACGGCGGGCCTCGAGAGCACGCCTTCAAGGTAGTTGATCATGTCGTTTACGAGGCTCGTGGCGTTGAAGAGCCCGAGCAGCGAGAGCACCAGGGTCAAGAACGGGAAGATGGCGAAGAGGGCTTTGTAGGTGAGGTTGCCGGCGAAGGCCATTACATGGTCCTCGCTGACCTCCTTGAACGTCAGCTTGAAGAAGTCCACGAGCCCGAGCCGCTCCGTCTTGGGGATCGCGACCTCATTGCCTTTGTCTTCTGCCTTCTCGATAAGCTTCTTGCCTGGGATCTGCATACCAAGGTCCTCCCGAGCGCACGCCTGCCCGGACAGTTTACCCACGGATCGCGCAGATGATACAGGGCCACCCGACCCCAAGAAAGAGCGGCCGGCGTTCCCGGTGGGGCGCCGGCCGCGGCCGCGCCACTCCTAGATCTTGGCGTCGAGCGTCTGCAGGAGGGTCTTGCGGTTCTTGTTCTTCGTCTCGTAGTCGCGGACGGCCTGGACGTCGTCCTTCGAGAGGCCCTGGATCTTCTTCTCTATCTCCCCGACGCTGAGGTCGTCGTAGTTGTTGAGCGACACCTCTGCGTCCTTGCGCGCCTGTTTGGCCTCGTTGGTGTTGGAGACATGCTGCTGGCCCTTCTTCGAGCCCTCGCGCTTCTTCCTCTCCGTCTCCTCCTTCTCCTCCTCGCTCATGTTCTCCCAGGCCTTCTTCGGGAGGTAGCGCTTCGTCTCGCCATCCTCGCGGGCGTTGGCGCCGCCCTCCTTGGTCTGCCACTCCTCCTCGGTCCACTTCTCGAGGTTCTTCTGGGACTGGCCCTTCTCGCCCTTGTAGCCGCCGCCCTGCTTCTCGTACTCCTGGGTCAGAAGCTGAGACTTGCGGGCGCTCCACTGGCCTTTCTCGCCGCCCTTGTCCGAGGCTTTGATCTCTTCTTTGATCTTCTCGCGAAGATCCGGGTGCGTGTACTTCTCTTCGTAGTCCTGCTTCGCCACCGTCGGCCTCCTCTGCGTCTCCGTCTGCGATCAAGTCTCCAGATTTTGACCGACGGGAGAGCCCCGGCCTGTCGTGTGGTTCACGTAAACCGGGGCTTCGGAGAGGTGGGCTCTACTTCTCTTCGGGCCTTGGGGCCCCGGCCCGGGCGCAGCCGGTGCAGTTGGCCTCCTTGGTAGTTGTTACCCAGTCCTCGTCGTTTATGGGCCTGCGGCAGTAAGTCTCCCTGAACCCTGGCTTGGCGACGTGAATCCTGCCGAGGCCGTTGGCCTGTTTGATATTCATCCTTGCTCCTATCACAGCCTGCGCGCCCAGTCTACCCCGGTATTCCCGTTACAACCCGGCGGCCTCCCCAAGCAGGGCGTAGAGCGGGTCGGAGAATGGACGGTGGGGGCCGCCATCGAGGTAACAGACGTCGGCCGGACTTCCGCTGTAAGGCTAGATGTGTTTAACTACCGCTTCTCCACAACCACTCGCTGAGTTAATTAGATGACCTGGGGCAACGAAGCGACAGGGGGACGACCATATGACCGGAACGAGACAGCCCGAGTCAGAGGGGGCGGAGCCAGATAGGGCGGAGCCAGGCACCCGTATCAACCCGGTCGTCTTCTACGGATCCTCCGTGTGCATCATCGCGATCGCGGTATGGGCGATGATCTCCCCGGAGGGCGCCGCCGCCACGATCGGGGTCCTGGTCGGCTGGATCTCGGAGTGGTTCGGCTGGTTCTATATCCTGATCGCGACGGCCTTTCTGGCGTTCGTGGTCTTCCTCGCGCTCTCCAGGTACGGCAAGGTAAAGCTTGGACCGGAGCACTCCGAGCCCGAGTTCAGCGTCTTCTCTTGGGCCGCTATGCTGTTCGCCGCCGGCATCGGCACGGACCTGATGTTCTTCGCCGTGGCCGAGCCCGTGACCCAGTACCTCGCCCCGCCGGTCGGCAGGGGCGAGACGGTGGAGGCCGCCAGGGAGGCGACCGTGTGGACCCTCTTTCACTACGGCATCACCGGCTGGGGGATGTACTCGCTGATGGGGATAGCCCTGGCATACTTCGCGTTCAGGATGAACCTGCCCCTGAGCATCCGGTCGGCGCTGTATCCCATCTTCGGCAATCGCATCTACGGACCCCTGGGACACGCGGTGGACCTCGCCGCG
Source organism: uncultured Rubrobacteraceae bacterium (assembly GCA_902805985.1). Lineage (GTDB taxonomy): Bacteria > Actinomycetota > Rubrobacteria > Rubrobacterales > Rubrobacteraceae > Rubrobacter_D. Next base: position 7,545 of record CADCUW010000521.1, on the reverse strand, counting down.
GTCCTCGGAACGATCTTCGGCATCGCCACCTCCCTCGGGATCGGGGTGGTCCAGCTCAACTTCGGGCTGAAGCTCCTCTTCGGGATACCTGAGGGCCTGGCAGCACAGATAGGCCTCATCGTGGTCGCCGTCGCCGTGGCGACGGTTTCGGCGGTCACCGGTGTTGACAAGGGCATCCGCCGGTTGTCCGAGCTTACGGTCCTGCTCGCGCTCGGGCTGGCCGGCTTTATCCTGGTCACCGGTGATACCTCCTTCCTGCTGAACGCGTTCGTGCTCAACGTCGGCGACTACGTGGGCAGCTTCCCAGGGCTCACCATGCAGACGTTCGCCTTCGAACAGCCCACGGCATGGCTCAACGCCTGGACGCTCTTCTTCTGGGCGTGGTGGATAGCCTGGGCCTCTTTTGTCGGGCTGTTCCTGGCCCGGATATCGCGGGGGCGCACGATCCGTCAGTTCGTCGCGGGCACCCTCATCATCCCGTTCCTGTACGTCCTGATGTGGGTCTCCATATTTGGCAACAGCGCCATCGGCCTGATCAGGGGCGGGAACGAGCGGTTCGGCGAGATCGCGATGAACCAGCCCCAGGAGGGCTTCTATACCTTGCTCCAGCAGTACCCGGCGTTCCCTGTGATCGCCTCCCTGGCCACCGTCATCGGGCTGCTCTTCTACATCACCTCGGCGGACTCGGGCGCCCTGGTAATGGGCAACCTCACCTCGTACCGCAAGACCGCGCGCGACGACGCCTCAAGCTCGGTCCGGATCTTCTGGGCCGTCGCCACCGGCCTGCTCACCCTCGCGATGCTCGTCGTCGGCGGGATAACGGCGCTGCAAAACGCCACGATCATCTTCGGTCTTCCCTTCGCGTTCGTGATGGTCCTGCTGGTGTTCGGCCTGTACAAGGCCCTGCGCGTGGAGGCCATCCGCGAGGACAGCCAGCGTTACAGTCTGCCGGCGCAGTTGTCCGGACGCCACAACCACCCGCAAGGCGACCGGACGATCGCCTTGACTTGGCAGCAGCGCCTGAGACGCAGCATGAGCTTCCCGGACCGGGACCGCGTCACGGAGTTCCTCTCCGGGGTCGCGTATCCGGCCATGGCCGAGGTGGCCGAAGAGCTGCGCGGGCACGGCATCGAGGCGGAGGTGCGCCAGGAGGATGACGTCCACGACGGCACCGGCCTCCCCTACGTGGAGCTCCTGGCGGACCTGGGCGAGGAGACACCGTTCCAGTACCGGATCGTGCCCCGCGAGGCCCTGATGCCGGTGTACGGGGACACTTCCCTGCGCGAAGGAGACCGGTACTACCGGCTCGACGTCCACCTGCGGGAGGGCGGCCAGGGCTACGACGTGATGGGATACACCCACAGCCAGCTGATCGACGACGTCCTGGACCAGTACGAGCAACACGCGGAGTTCATGCGCCTGAACGCGGAAGCGACCCGGTAGACAGGAGCCGACGAACCAACCCCCCGGCTCCGGCGGGAGCGACCGGATCAGCCCCGGGGCGCTTCCGCGCCCCCAGCGTACGGCCCCGTGCTACCGCCGACCACGGCGTAGAGCGGGTCCGAGAAGAGGCGGCGTGGGTCCGGTCGAGGCCGCGGATGTGGCGGAAACTGCCCGCCTCTTCGAGGTAGCTCTCGACGAGCCGCACGTGGCCCTCATCGTCTAGCTGATGCCAGACGGATACCGCCTTGGTCGGCAAGCAACGGTTCTTCTGTTTCCTCAAACGACAACGATCTGAGGCTGATGTTCCGAGTTGCACTCTCCAATGATGGTAGAGAGATCGAGCTATCACTCGGGTGCTCTCAAACATCATCGGCGCTACTCACTTGTTCAACAGCTAGTAAAGATACGCCATAAAACCCTGCTCCAAGAGGTTAGTCCTCCGCCCGAATAACCACCGCGCACAGCAAAAGCCCCACAAGCGTAATAAGCGCCACGAGCGCTCCGCTATTCGCGAAGACCGCGGCGAGTTGCGCGGCGACGGAGGCCACCAACACGAAAAAGAGCAGCGGTCGCCTGCTCCTCCGGTTGCGGCCATGACCACTCCTCCCACGGACCACCCGTTTGGGTCCCAACGTCCTGGAGGCAGCCCGTGCGGGCCGCGATCTCTTATGGACCACCCGGTGCGCCGAAGCCCTCCTCTCGGGAGACCGGACTGTGTGATGCCTTTGTGCCTGGGCCCCTTTGTGCCTGGGCCCGCCGCATACCGGTCCTCAGCCTATAACATCCTGCTCATGGGGCATAGAGGGAATCCGGCGAACACCAACATGCTGGGGAGCACGATTGTCTCCTCACTATCAAGACGACCCGAAAAGGCCGAAGCTCCGCTTGGAATTATGTCCCGAGCGGTTCTCTATCCTGAAGCGGTGGTCACTCCTGGTTCTTCACGTAAGGTCCGGTGCTTATGCCGACGACGGCGTAGAGGGGGTCGTTGAACATCCGACGGGGGCTGCGATCGAGGCTCTGGATGTCGTCCCAGTTTCCTGCTTCGCGGAGGTAGTCCTCGACCAGCCGCATGTGACCCCGATCGTCCAGCCGGTGCCAGACGGCGACGGCCTTGGAAGGGAAGCAACGGTTCGAGAAGGTGATCACGATTGGAGATCCGGGCCTCAGCACCCGGCCGACCTCGCGCAAGACCTCGACGGGACGCGTGAGGTAGTCGATGGAGACGCAGATGCCGCACCCGTCGAACTCCCCGTCCCCGAAAGGTAGGGTCGGGTCGACGTTGAGGTTCTGGACGACGTATGAGTCGAGGCGGTCGTTGCGGCGCAGCTCCGTCTCGTTCATGCCGAGGCCGACCACGCGCCCGTACGCGACCTCCGGCGGGAGGTGGCTGATCCAGCTGCTCATGAGGTCCAGGACCTCGCCCCCGTCTGGAAACAACTCCCTGTAGAGCTGCGTAACGGCGGCTATGGCCCCATCGTCTATGTGGGTGACGAGCCGGGGGGTCCTGTAAAATTCCTCGTCTGGCGTCTCGTCCATGCGCCCGAAAGCGCCCTCGGGCAACTCCGGCAACCGCGGCCTCCTTTGACGTGTGCGTCTCTACACAAACTACCCGACGGCGGCGTCCTATCCTGTGATGGGTCCTACCAGGCAAGAGTTGGCTGCTGGTGTAATCTGCGGGGATGGACTGGCGGGAGCACGGCAGGCACTTCACGGTTGCGGTCTTCGTGGTGCGGGACGGCAAGGTCCTTCTCCACTGGCATCGCAAGCTCGGCATGTGGCTACCGCCCGGCGGGCACATCGAGCGGGACGAGCTGCCGGATGAGGCGGCCGTGCGCGAGGTGCTTGAGGAGACGGGTGTGGAGGTGGATCTCGTCGGTGAGAGGCGGGAGGACGTCGAGGACCCGGTGCAGCTGCACCGTCCGGCCGGGGTGCAGTTGGAGGATATCGGGCCCGGGCACCAGCACATCGACCTGATCTACTTCGCCCGCCCGAAGAGCTCGACGGACATCCGGGACGAGTTCTCCGCCGACAGGGTCGGCTGGTACGCCCCCGAGGACTGGGATGCCATGGCCGTCAACGCCGAGGTGCGCGGCTGGTGCGAAAAGGCGCTCGCCTCCCCTGCGACCGCCTAGGGGTCCGAGCAGTCCCGCTTGTAGCCGCAGTTGGGACACACGAGCTTGCAGTGCAGCCCGTACATCTCCGTGCCGCACGTCTCGCATCGCTCCACTGAGACCTCGCGGCCTTCCGTTGCCTGATCCCGGCCGCGTTCCGGGCCTGACACCGACGATTTCACGACGGGCGCCCCGTCTCCCCGGAAGGCACCCGCAGCAACCGGCCCAGATGGGTGCCGCTAAGGGTCTTCAGGGCGCTGTAGGAGAGGACCTTCTGCGCCTGGATCAGGGAGCCGGCGAGGGCGCCCGTCAGCAGTTGCAGGGTCGAGAGGTTCTGTTGCAGGCCGGAGATGCTGATCGGGAGCCGGGCGGAGCGTTCCTGGAGCGCGACCAGGCCTCTCTCCAGCTCGCCGGTGCGCCGGGAGAGCCTCTCCACCTCCGAAGCGAGCCCTTCCTGGAGCTCTATCCTAGCCCGCCGAAACCGCAGGTACGCGCCGAGCGCCGCCACCGCCGCCACGAGCGCCAGCACGGCCCCGACCCCGATCAAAACGAACAAGATTAGGTACGCCACAACAGCCACCGTACCACGCCCAAACGATACTTTACAAACCTCCCGGCGGTGATAGAATCGCTCCCACGACGCGGGGTGGAGCAGTCTGGTAGCTCGTCGGGCTCATAACCCGAAGGTCGTAGGTTCAAATCCTACCCCCGCTACTACCGGCCCCGGCCTAGCGCCGGGGCTTCTTCTTTTTCCTATGCCTTGTTGGGCCGGAATCCTCCCTTTTGCTATGATGCTTTTGTTGTAAGGGGCGAAGGGTGGGCGGCGCTCTGCGCTGCCGGAACGGGGTGAACGTGGATAGGTCATCTGTAGAGGCCCTAGACCGCGTGCTGCGCGGCGCGGTGGAGGCGGAGGACGGCGTGCCCGGCGTGGTCGCGATGGCGACGGATCGGGAGGGAAACTTCTACGAGGGGGCTGCGGGCGAGCGCGGGCTTGGCACGGACGCGGAGATGACGACGGACACCGTGTTCGCCATCTTCTCTTGTACCAAGGCCATAACCGGCGCGGCCGTGATGCAGCTCGTCGAGGAGGGGGAGATTGACCTCTCGCACCCGGCGAAGGAGTACGCGCCGGAGATCTCGGACATACAGGTTCTCGAGGGCTTCGGCGAAGACGGCGAGCCGCGCACCCGCCCACCCAAGACCGACGTGACCGTCGAGCAGCTGATGCTGCACACGGCCGGCTTCGGCTACGACTTCTTCAACCACGATCTCGTGAGGTACGGTGAGAAGCGCGGCGTCCCGAGCGTCGTGACCGCGACGCAGGCGTCGCTCGACTCCGCGCTGCTCTTCGACCCGGGCGAGCGCTGGGAGTACGGGTCGAACATCGACTGGGTCGGGAAGGTGGTCGAGGGGGCGCGCGGCAAGCGGCTCGGCGAGGTGTTCGAGGAGCGCATCTTCGGCCCGCTCGGAATGAACAGCGCGGGCTTCATCCTAACCGACGAGATGCGTTCGCGGCGGGCCACGATGCACCAGCGCGAAGACGACGGCCCGCTCACGCCGATGCCGGACTTCGAGCTGCCGCAGGAACCCGAGCAGCACATGGGCGGGCACGGTCTGTACATGCCCGTCGGCGACTACATGAAGTTCATACGGATGATCCTCAACGAGGGCGAAGGCGAGAACGGGCGCGTCCTGAAGGCCGAGACGGTCCGGGCGATGGGGCAGAACGGCCTCGGCGACATGACGATAAAGCTGCTGCCCGGGGTCATACCGACGCTCTCCAACGACGCCGAGTTCTTCCCCGGCATGCCGAAGGGGTGGTCGTACACCTTCATGGTCAACCACGAGGACGCCCCGACGGGGAGGCCCGCGGGCGAGCTCGGCTGGGCCGGTCTCGCGAACCTCTACTACTGGATCGACCGTAAGAACGGCGTGGGCGGGTTCTGGGCGACCCAGATACTGCCCTTCGCCGACCCCGCCTCCTTCGGCGGCTATATGGAGTTCGAGACGGCGGTATACGAAGCCGCAAGGTCCGCCGCCCCGGCCGCCGTCTGACCGGAGCGCCAACCCTGGAAGTCCGCCGACCGAGGCCGATGGTGAACAGGGCCCTGCCGTGGGTCCTGTTGGCAGCGGCCCTGGCCGCGGGCGTGTACCGGCTCCGGGAGCAGGGCCGCCTGTGGATCTGCTCCTGCGACCACGTCCTGCTTTGGACGAACGAGTACTGGGGTAGCAACACCTCCCAGCAACTGCTGGACCCGGCCAGCTTCACCCACGTACTCCACGGGTTCGTGCTCTGCGGGCTGGTGACTCTGGTGTTGCCGTGGGCGTCCGTGGCGTGGCGGCTCTCCGTGGCGATCTCCGTCGAGGTGCTGTGGGAGATCGTCGAGAACTCGGGGTTCGTGATCCAACGCTACAGGGAGGGGACGGCCGCCTTCGGCTACCGCGGGGACACGGTGGTGAACTCGGCGGGCGACGTCCTCTCCTGCGCCTTGGGGTTCTTTCTGGCCCGAAGCCTGGGCTTCGGGCGAGCCCTCGCGGTCTTCCTGGCGGTGGAGGGGGTGCTGGCGCTCTGGATCAGGGACGGCCTGCTCCTGAACGTCCTCATGCTGATCTACCCGATAGACGCCATAGAATCCTGGCAGGCGGCGGGACACTAACGACTGACGCGCGGTGGAGTCTACGAATCAGCGCTGACCCCCGATGAAGTCGAAGAGGAGCCTGCGGAACCGTTCGGGCCTCTCGACGTGCGGGGTGTGGCCGCAGCCTTCGATCACCTCTTCTCTGTAAGAGCCGCCGGTCGCGGCGTAGTCTTCGAGCACGGCCCTTGTCTGCGAGACCATGGGTTGGGAGGGGAAGACCGCCTCGCCCGGCCACCCGGGCACCAGGTTCATCCCGCCCAGAGTGCCGAAGTCCAGGAAGGATGCGTCTGAGACTATCGTGTCGCCCGAGCCCCTGACCCAGAGCACGGGTGGCTTCATCCCGATGCGGGCGAAGCCGGAGACGTTGCAGTACTTCGGCGAGATGGCGTTGTTCATGCCCCGCCCGCCGGGGGCCACGCCGGGCCAGTTCTTCGAGGTGGTCATGTCGCCCGGGTAGTTGTCGTCGCCGGTCTGCGTGGACAGGACGGACGAGAGGAGGGCCTCCTCTCGCTCCGGCGGGGCCTTGAAGGGCGGGGCGAAGTAGAAGTTGTTCATGACGTTCCTCGGGGAGTTGAGGTCGTCCCCGGTCCGGTCTCCGGCCGCGACCCGCCCGACGAACTCGGGGTTCGCCGTGCCGCCGCCCGAGCCGGCGAAATCCGGCCAGCAAGGCGTCCCCGACGCGTCCTTCGTGCCGCCGAAGCCGTAGGGACTCATGGGGTTGACGAGAACGAGCGAGGCCACCGCCTCCGGATGGTCTATCGCGTACTGCATCGCCACGGGCCCGCCCGCCGACCAGCCGACCAGGTGTACGGGACGACCACCGAGGCCGAGCGCCTCGACGAGCGCGCGCAGGTCGTCCGAGAAGTCCGCGACACCCCTGGTTGCGTCGAGCGGCTTCGTCTCCGAGCCCCCGAAGCCGCGGAGGTCGGGCGCGAGCCCCCGGTGGCCCGGCAGCGCCGCCATGATCTCCTCGAAGAAGCGCCCGCTGGAGGCGTTGCCGTGGACGAAGAGGACCGGCGCGCCGTTCTCGGGGCCGCTCTCGAGGAGGTGGGTGCGAATCCTTCCGGTGTCGATGGTCCTCGAAGATACCCCTTCGAGCAGCCGTTCCTCTGCCATGGCGTCTCCCTCGGGTGTTTCGGGTGATGGGCTGAATCCTGCCGTCCGCCACTCTACCCGCCCGCCGCGTGAGACGCCACGCGAGAGGGGTCTCTGTTCTCAGAATGGTTCGGGCGGTCGTATGCGGGATCGGGATAGTTTAGAAAGCGACAGGGGAGGGTAGGCAGGACCGGTAGCATTTACGGGCAGTTTTGTAGAGCATGGGAAAGGACGGAGCATGAGCGAACAGGGCG
>CADCUW010000520.1 GCA_902805985.1 uncultured Rubrobacteraceae bacterium | reverse complement strand
GGCCCACGCCGCGGTCGTGCGGCGCAACAGCGTCGAATCGCTCGGCTGGGGGACGCTGGCGGAAGAGATCGCCGCGACCTTCGGGTGAGCGCCTCGGCACGCTAGCTGGAGTCTGCAGCTGCGCCGTCCTGGCCGGGTCTGGCCGTCGTTGGTTGAAAGGTCGAATTTCTCCGCGCACCGCCCGACGCATCAGCGGTACCTGCGATCCCGGTTCGCGAGCATCCACGCCGCCGGAAGTACGGGCTCGGGTTATCTCCGGGCCGTCGAGCCGGGACGATGCGTCACCGGATAGGCGCCGTTACATCGTCGGAAGCGATGGAACGCCGGAAGGGTCTAGCCCGGTACAGAGTTGGAGGGTGGGGCAACTTGCGACCCCGTCTCCTCCGGCGCCGGGCCCGGCGCGCATGGCGTAGAACCGACGCCCGAGTCCCCCGCCTACCCTTAACCGAGCTGGAAGAGGAGGATGTAGGCGCTGGAGATGGCGAGCGCCACCAGGGTAAGCGGAAAACCCCAGAGCAGGAAGCGCAAAAAAGTGAAGGTTGTCATGCCTTCGCGGGCTGCGAGCCCCGCGACCACCAGGTTGGCGGAGGCCCCGATCAGGCTGAAATTGCCGCCGAGGCAGGCGCCCAGAGAGAGCGACCACCAGAGCGGTTCGGTCGTGGCGGCGTCGTAGCCGCGGGACTCTGCGAGCCCTTCTATTACGGGGATCATGGTGGCCGTGAACGGGATGTTGTCGACCACGCCCGACGCGAAACCGCTGCCCCACATCACGATCATGGCGGTCCCCGCCAGGGAGTCGGAGGCCGAGGCCAGTGAGTGGGCCACCGCGTCGATGAACCCTGTGGCCTCCAGGGCCCCCCACTATCACGAACAGGCCCACAAAGAACAGGATCGTCGGCCACTCGACCTCGTGAAGCACCTTCTCGACCTCAGGGCCGCAGATGAGCATCGCGACCGCGGCCCCGGCGAAGCGCCACGATCGCCGGGTTCAGGCCCGTTAACTGCTGCAAGAAGAAGCCGATAATCGTGGCCCCGCAGACCGCGCCCGCGCGGACGAGCAGATTGCGGTCCTCTATCTCCTCGGCCGCCTGGAGCGCCATGATCCCCTTTCGGTCCTCCTCGCTGGTGTGAAGCTTCCGGCCATGAACGAGCCACACGAGACCGAGCGTGACGAGCAATATTGCGACGATCGGGGGCGCCAGGTTGACTATGAAGTCCATAAAGGTGAGCTCTTCGACCACGGTACCTATGATGATGTTCGGCGGGTCGCCCACCAGCGTCGCCGTCCCGCCGATGTTCGAGGCCAGCACCTCCACGATGAGGAACGGGATCGGGTCCTCCTCCAGAATCTGCGCGATCACGAGCGTCACCGGGAACATGAGGAGCACGGTCGTGACGTTATCCAGAAAAGCCGAGAGCAGGGCCGTTATGCCGGCGAGGTAGATCAGGACGAGACCTGGCCTCCCCCCCGCCCACTGGGCGCTCTTTATCGCGAGGTAGCCGAAGACGCCGGAGTCCTTGAGGATGCCTACCAGGATCATCATCCCGACCAGGAGCCCCAGGGTCTCCCAGTGGACGGCCTCTATGGCTTCTTCCTGGCCGATGGCCCCCACCATCACGAGCAGTATCCCCCCGGCGAGCGCCGCCGGCGTCCGGTGGACGAGGTCCACGGCGAACACGAACAGCACCACCGCGAAGACCGCGAGGGCGAAAAACATCATCTAACCCGCCACCAACCCGCCGGCATCCTCCCTCTCGCCCGACACCGGCATACTAGCAAGCGTCCGGTCCCCCGGCCGGCAGTTCTAGTCGATGCCTTCTATAGCGGCGTAGAGGTCGAGGCGGTTGACGATACCGGCGACGCCGCCGTCGTCGGTGATGACGACGCTGGAGACGCCGTCGCGGACCATCTTGTGGGCGACGGCGAGCTCGCTCCTGCCCAGGGGCACCTGAGAGACCTTGGTAGTCATTACCTCGTGGACGGGCTTGTCCGCGGCGTCGGTGAGGTAGTGGACCCACTCGTCGGCGTCGTCCGGGACGAAGGAGAGGTTGCCCATCATCTTCATGTAGCGTGGAAGGGCCGAGTCCATCAGGTGCCCGTCGGTCACGAAGCCTTCCAGCTTGCCGTCCTCATCCACCACGGGGACACCCGGGATGTTGTTGTCGCGCAGGATCTTGAGCACCTCCCGCGCCGGCGTCTCCGGGGTGACGCTCACGGCGGGCCGCATGACGTCTTCGATCTTTATATTTCGCCGGGGTGCTGGTTGCTGGTCCACCTGGTCCCTCGATCCATCTCGCCGGAAGGGCACGATCTCTCGCGAATTGTATTATCCTCTGTCCCGTGCAGGAAGTCTTCGCTGTCGGCCTCTTCGTCCTCGTCCTGGCTCTGATCGCCTTCGAGCTGGCGAACCGGACGGTTGTCGCCCTGCTCGGGGCGGCGGTGCTCGTCTCCTTCGGCGTGGTCACCCAGGAGGAGGCGGCGACCGAGTTCGTCGACTGGAACACCATAGGCCTCCTCGCCGGGATGATGGTGATCGTGGCGATCCTGGAGCGGACCGGCGTCTTCGAGTACCTCGCGATAAAGAGCGCCCAGTGGGGCAACGCGAAGCCGGGACGTATCCTGATACTGCTCGCCCTCGTCACGGCCTTTCTCTCGGCCTTTCTGGACAACGTCACGACCGTCATCCTCATGGTGCCGGTCACGTTCCTGATCGCTGACGCGCTGGACACGTCGCCGATGCCGTTCCTGCTCACGCAGGTGATGGCCTCGAACATCGGCGGGGCGGCGACCCTCATCGGGGACCCGCCGAACATCCTGATCGGGAGTGCAGCAGACCTCTCGTTCGCGGACTTCGTCGTGAACATGAGCCCGATAGTCCTGATCTCGCTCCCCGTGGTGCTCGGCATCCTCTACCTGATGTTCCGCAGGGACCTGGCGGACGGGGAGGGCGCCGAGGAGGTTATCGCCAACATGGACGCGGCCGGCAGCATCCGCGACGGCGTCCTGCTCCGCAAGTGTCTGATAATCCTCGGCCTCGTGATCCTCGCCTTCTTTCTCCACGGCGCCCTCCACCTCGAGGCGGCCACGATAGCCCTCTTCGGCGCCGCAGCCCTGATGCTCTACTCAGGGGTTGACGTCGAAGAGGTCTTGCGCGAGGTCGAGTGGCCCACCCTCCTGTTCTTCGTGGGGCTCTTCGTCCTCGTCGGCGGCCTCGAAGTAACCGGCTTCGTCGGGAGCATCGCCGAGGCGCTCACGGGCGTGGGCGGCGGAGCCTCGGTCACGACGGCCGTCGTGGTCCTCCTGGGCAGCGGCATAGCCTCCGGCATCGTGGACAACATCCCGTTCACGGCCACCATGATCCCGGTAATACAGGACCTCGCCGAATCCGAAGGCCTCTCGGAAGCACAGGTCCGCCCCCTGTGGTGGTCGCTAGCCCTGGGTGCTGACTTCGGCGGGAATCTGACCCTGATCGGGGCCTCCGCCAACGTGGTCGTCGCGGGCATGAGCGAGCGCGCCGGGCAGAGGATCTCGTTCGTGAAGTTCATGCTGTACGGGATACCCGTCACCCTCGCCTCTCTGGCGCTGGCGACCGGCTACGTCGTCCTGAGATATTTCTAGCCCTTCAGGCCGGCTCCCCCCGGGGCACGTGTCGGCATTGCGGTCGAAGACGGGGGCGCGGGTGTCGTGGCGAACGGTTCGACAGACGCTCCGGGCAACGTCCACCGCTTCCCGTCTGATGGCTGACGGGCCGGATCGTCGGGGCCACGCTACCCTATCGCTATATCTTCCTGCGGGTACTTGTAGCGCGGCGCCCGCTGACGCGCGGTCATGGCGATGATGAACGTGATGGGGCCCACGCGGCCGAGGAACATGATGGCCGCAACGAGAACCTTGCCGAAGCCCGAGAGGTTCGGGGTCACGTCCAGGGAGAGGCCGGTGGTGCCAAAAGCCGAGGTGATCTCGAACAGAGCCGGCAGGAGCTTCAGGCTGTCGGAGATCATGATCGTAAGGGTTCCGAGCACGATCAGCACGCTGGAGAGGGCGAGGACGGCGAGCGCCTTGGCGACGAGTTCCCGCGGCAGCTCGCGCCAGAACAGCGTGATCCTATCCTGCCCCCTTACCTGGGAGGCTACGATGAGGAAGACGAGGGCCACGGTGGTGACCTTCACGCCGCCGCCGGTTGAGGTCGGGGCCGTCCCTATGAACATGAGCAGCGCCTGCACCACGAGCGTCGGGTCCCGCATCTGGGCGTAGTCCACGGTGGCGAACCCGGCCGTCCGGGGTGTCACGCCCTGAAAGACGGACATGGCCGCCCGCGTGCTCGTGGTCTCCCCGCCCAACGTGGCCGGGTTTGTCCACTCCATCAGGGCCACGCTCAGGACGCCGATCGCGAGTAGCGCGCCCGAGGAGATCAGGACGAGCCTTGAGTGTACGGAGAGCCTCCGACCGGCCCTGTACCGGTAGAGGTCAACGAGCACGGGAAACCCGAGCCCGCCGAGCGTTATGACGGCGACGAGTGTGCCGACGATGACCCAGTCCCCGGCGTAAGGTAGCAAGCCCTCGCCGGGAAGCGTCGTGAACCCCGCGTTGCAGAAGGCCATGACGGAGTGGAAGAGGCCCAGAAACGCGCTCTCGCCGAGGCCCATGCCGCGGCGGAAGAACCCCGCGCCGAGCACCACGGCGCCCACGAGCTCCACAGCGAACGTGATGGCCGCTATCTGGCCGAGCAAGCGGAAAGTGTTGCGCAGCGAGTCCACGTTGTCCATCTCCTCGCGCACCGCGAGCAGGCCCCGAAAGCCGACCCTCTGGCCGACGAGCAGGGCGGCGATGGTCGCGACCGTCATGATCCCCAACCCCCCGAGCTGCACCAAAACCATCATCACGACCTGCCCGAACGTCGTGAAGGTGGTAGGTATCGTGACCGTCGAGAGCCCGGTAACACTCCCGCAGCTCACCGCGACGAAGAACGCATCGACCCAGGAGATACCGGCCTCCGTCGAGGCGGGCAGCTTCAGGAGCACGGTCCCGAGCCCCATCAGGGCCAGGAAACCGTAGACTATGAGGCGCGGTGTGGAGAACCACCGGGACAATGCCCTCTCCCCCTCCTATCCGGAACCCGGGCAGTATACCCGCGCGGGCTCCCACGGCATCATCCCCGAAAAAAGATACAATCGAGGGTGTGGGAAGGACGGCACTAGAGAGGATATCTTTGACGCAGCTAACGGACAGCTACGAGCGCAAGATGGACTACCTGCGCATCTCCGTCACTGACCGCTGCAATTTCCGCTGCCAGTACTGCATGCCAGAGGACATAAAGTTCCAGGACAAGAGCCACATCCTCACCCTCGAAGAGATGCTCCTCTTCGCGGAAGCCTGCCTGCAGCTCGGCGTCAACAAGGTCCGCGTAACCGGCGGCGAGCCGCTCGTGAGGCGCGGCGTCGTCAAGTTCGTCGGCTGGCTCAAAGACCTCGGCTTCGACGAGGTAACCATGACGAGCAACGGGTACCTTCTGGAGGAGAACCTCGAGGGGCTCGTGGAGTCAGGGCTCGACAGGATCAACATCTCCCTCGACACCCTCCAGCCTGAGAAGTTCCGCTTCATCACCCGCCGCGACCACTTCGAGAAAGTCTGGCGCTCGCTGATGGCGGCGCTCGAGACGCCCCTGTCCCCGGTCAAGATCAACGCCGTCGCGATGCGCGGCGTCAACGACGACGAGATATCGGACATGGCGAAGCTTACCCTTCGCTACCCGATGCACGTCCGTTTCATAGAGCTCATGCCGCTAAACGGCGACACCGACGGCTCCCGATTCCGCAAGCTCTTCATCCCGGGTAGCGAGATCCTGGCCCGCGCCCAGGAAGAGCTCGGCGATCTCAAACCCGTAGAGAAAGACGACCCCGCCGCCCCAGCCGACGAGTACAAGTTCGACGGCGCCCCAGGCACCTTCGGCGTCATAACGCCTGTCTCCGAGCCCTTCTGCGCCCGCTGCAGCAGGCTGCGCCTCACCGCTGACGGCAAGATCCACCCGTGTCTGCTCACGGACCTCGACGTCCCCGTAAAGGATGCGATCCGCAGCGAAGATCCCATCCCGGCCATCCACAAGGTCCTCTGGCACACAGCCGGGGTCAAGCCAGCCGCCGGCCTCACCCTCCCCGAGGAGTCGAGGAACCGCACCATGAGCCAGATCGGCGGCTAGGTACGCGGGTTATCGACAATACTGGCAGCTCGCAATAGCCGTCGGAGCCCGTTTGCTGTACGGCGAGCATCGGCCGCGAGAAAGTAGTCATCGCCGTCCCCGCCAAAATGTACACCCAGGTACCCCAACCCGATCACAGAGGCAAATTCGGCGTTGTCCAAACACTCTATGCCAGAAATCTCTGTGCCTGCTTCGATCAGCATTCCCTCCAATTCTTGCCGTCTAGGCAACTCCCAAAGATCTGAGTTGGATCAAATATCTTGACAACGGACAGCGTCTGTCGATCAGAGAGAACGATCTGCAAGGTACCGAACAACTCCCCGAAATTGGCAACGTTGATTTCTTTGGCGTACTTGCCGATCTCTTGGGCGAGCGAGTAAGCTTGCTCTGCTCGAAGGATCTCTACAGCTATGCCATCGAGCAGGTATTCGCGAAGCCGATTTGCAGCCTCTAGTTGATTCGACATCCTGTTCACTGGTTGCGTCGCAATTGGGGTGATCCTGACCCCGGCTCGAAGAAACGCCGTGCATTACACATCAAGCGGTGAGCAAGCGACCGTCTGAAACTACACATAATTTCGTGCCCCCGCCTAGCGTCCGCAAGGCGTCTGTGAGAGCGACTCAGTCGGGCTCTATGGTGGAGATAAGGCCCTCGTTGTTTAGGCTCTCCATGTAGAGCTCGGCGAGCTCCTTGTGGCACTTGGTGGCCACAGCCTTGCCGTTGGTGTGGGCTTCGAGCATGATGTCCACGGCCTGGCGGGTGGACATGCGGGGGATGACCTTGCGCAGGGTCTCCACGACGTGCTCCATCGGGGTGAAGTCGTCGTTGTGCAGGATCACCTTGTACGGCGGCTCCTGTGTGACCCGGCGCTCTATCTCTATGCCGGGCTTGGTCTCGGCGATTGGCCTCGCCGTTACGCTATGCAAAATCGGTGTGCCTCGCACTATCATCTCCGGTCCGCCGTATCGATCACCCACGCCAAAATACCGCGCCACCGTCGGATGCGCAACCCCGGTTCTCCTCTACCGGATGAGCGGCAAGACCTTCTCGATGACCTCTTCGGCGGTGCGCATGTTCTTGTCGGAGATCTCCTGCTGCCTGGGCCCCGCCGGGTAGTCCGCCGGCTCGTCGCGCACGAGGCGCGGCAAGCCGACGGGGCTTTTCGGACCCCATTTTTCGAGCCAGCCTCCGGGCAATTTCTCGGGCAGCTCCTGGTGGGAGACGGCGGCCCAGAGGACTGTCCACGCGCGCGGGACGACGCGCCAGATGTCGTAGCCCCCGCCGCCGGTGGCGACCCAGCGCCCTCCGCAGAGTTCGTGGGCGAGGTCGTGAACGGCGGCCGGGACGTGCTCGTAGAGGCGGGTCGTGGCCGAGAGGTGGGTCAGGGGGTCGAGCTTGTGGGCGTCGCAGCCGTTCTGGGAGAGGATCAGGTCCGGCCCGAAGGCCCGCAATGCCTCGGGCACGACGGCCTCGAACGCGGCGATGAACGAGTCGTCGTCGGTGAACGGCTGCAACGGCACGTTGACGGCGTAGCCTACCCCTTCCCCGGTTCCCTTCTCGTGGACCTCGCCGGTGCCGGGGAAGAGGTAGCGGCCCGACTCGTGCATCGAGACGGTCATAACGTCCGGGTCCCCGAAGAACATCCACTGCACCCCGTCGCCGTGATGGGCGTCGGTGTCCACGTAGGCGATGCGGATGCCGGGATGCTCCTCTTTGAGGCGGGCGATGGCGATGCCGGCGTCGTTGTAGACGCAGAAACCGCTGGCCCGCGAGCGCATCGCGTGATGTAGGCCGCCCGAAATACACATCGCGTGCGCCGCGTCCCCGCGCATGACGAGCCGGCACGCCTCCAGAACCCCGCCAACCACGCGGGCGCAGGCGGCGTGCATGTCAGGGAAGACGGGGTTGTCGCCGGTACCTATACCGTAATTCAGAAGGTCCGAGAGGAGGGCCGCCCCCCGGCCGGCCTCCTGGACCATGCGCACGTAGGTCAGGCTGTGGACGGTGGTGAGGTCCCCCTCGGTGGCCGGCTCTGACGGGGTGAGCGTGTAGCCCTCCAGGAGGCCCAGGTCCTCGCAGAGCTCCAGGGTCAGGCGGAGGCGCAAGGGGTTGAAGGGGTGCTCGCCGCCGAAGCCGTAAGACTCCAGGGCGGTGTCGTGGACGATGGCGGCCCTGCCGGTCACGGCCGGGGCGGCCAGAGCACCGTGTAGTCCGCCTTCTCAAGCACGTCGGCGGCGTGGGACGGGTTGATGGTGTCCACGCGGAAGATGGCGACGCGCGAAGGAGGCTCGCCGTCGAGACGAGGGCCCGTCACCACGCTGACGATGTTGATGCCGAGCTCCCCGATCAGGCCGGCCACGCCGGCCAACGTGCCGGGCCGGTCCGGGACTACGACCTCCATCCGGCTCCCCGGCTCGTGCGCCCCGAGCAGGTACACCAGCGACTCCATAACGTCGGACGAGGTAACGATGCCGACGAGATCTCCACCTTCGAGGACGGGGAGGCAGTTGATCTTCTCTTCCCGCATCGTATTGGCCGCCGCGTCAATAGGGTCGTCTGGACCGGTCGTCACCACCTCCCTGACCATGACGTCCCCCACCCGCACCTCAGCGAGCGCCGCCGCCCGCGCCGGGTCCCCGAAGGCCGGCGTGGCAGAGCGCAAGTCCTTGTCCGAGACGATCCCGACGAGGCCTCCACCTTCGAGCACCGGCAGGTGCCGGATGCGCCGGTCCCTGCACAGGGCGAGCGCCTCCGCGGCCGTGTCCCCCGGCGAGAGCGTCGCCACCTCGCGGGCCATGGAGTCCTTTACCTGAAGCATGCAGCCCTCCTCTCCTCCGACCCGCATTGTAAAGCAGCCCGCCGCCCGGGGCAGGCCGCCGCAAGCTGGTATAAAGGCGCCGTGGCCGAGAAGCTCAACGAACTCCTCGCGGACAAGGCGACGCTCCTGGTGCGGGAGAACTTCACCGGCGTCCGGGCCGAGTGGTGGTGGGAGCGCCGCATGGGCGGCGGCATCGAAGTCTGCCAGGAGCTCGACCCGCAACAGATGGCCCGCGACCTCGCCAAAAAGAGTGGCCGGCAAGCCTCCGAGGCGCGCCGGGCCATCGAAGACGAGCTCGGCCTCGAAGACGACGAGCCCGTGGTGCTCACCTTCGAGATAGCCGGCGACGTAACCGTCGCGGAGGCCGCCCGAATGCTCTCTGAACGTTCATCCACGCCCGAGGGTCTGGCCGCAGGCCTCTACCCAGAGGTCGAGGACGCCATCAAGCGGTAGACATTCGGAAGCGGCCACCGAACCTTCCGCCGAGGTAGCCGGCGAGTACGATCAGGGGGAAAGCCCCGCAGAACACCACAGACACCTCGATCAGATTACCCAGGTTCTCAGAGCGCGTGTAGACTTCGCCGGGGTTGCTGATCGGACGCCAGACCCATGGGATCAACGGCCCCGCGAGGCATGCGAATCCTCCACCCGAGACGAGAGCCGCGCACACACTCCCGTTCAAACCCGGAGACGTAGCAACGAGACGTCCTACAACGATGCTCCCCGCGAAGAAAGCCGCGAGCAGAAAAGTCAGGGGAAGCAAGGTAGCCACGGCCAGGTGCAGGTACCATGCCAACCCCGTGGGGAGCGCCCCTTCAGGGTACAGGGGGACGAAAACCCGCGAGCCCAAGACCACAAAGAGCAAAAAGAACGCCGCAAACGTCGCCACGCCGCCGCAGAGGACCCCAACCCATCGGATACGCCCCACCGAACCTCCGATCCTCGCGTACTCGGGCTCACGTAGTTCCCGCGCTGTACAAGCACAAGGCTACTCTCAGCCTACAACGCACCTACAACGCAGGAACCACGAACCCGCAACAGAGTGCTTAACGATCATTAGACCGCTCTCTGGAAGCTCGACGTTGTGGGAAACCGTTACCTTGAGGTCCGCTCAGTACCTCCCGACGGATTCGTCCACGTCGGCGTAGGCGTCGAGGCCGCCCTCCAGGTTGGAGACGAAGTGGAATCCGGCCCGGTTCAGGGCCTGGGTGACGTGGGCGCTGCGGGAGCCGTGGTGGCAGATCACGACGGTCTCCGCGTTCGGGTCGAGCTCGTGGAAGCGCTCCTCTATCTCGGAGAGCGGGACGAGGGTGGAGCCCTCGATCCTGGCGAGGTCGTACTCCCACCGCTCCCGCACGTCGAGCAGCACGGGCGCATCACCCGCGTCCAGACGCTCCTTGAGCTCGCGCGGGCTTATGTTCTCGTAGTCTGACCCCTGCACGGCGCTAGAACTCGTAGTCCGCGACGATGCGCCCGCTCGTCGTGGCCTCTAGCTTCTCGACGACCGCGAGATGTGCGGGATGCTCCATGTATCCCTTCAGCCCCGCAGCGTCCTCGAACCTGGCGAACAGCGCGTGCGTGTAATCCCCGGACCGCCCGCTAAAGTCCTCCCCCACCGACAGGTCCATGGTGCCGGGCACCTCGTCCTTTAGGCCCCGGATCGAGTCCAGCAGGTCCCGGACCTCCTTCGGCGACGCATCCTCCCTCACCGCGAAAAACACCAGATGATCTACCACGAAAACTCCCCTCTCTTGAACCCGACCTTCAACCGCAGACAACTGATGCCCGGGCCCTAGAAGATCCTCCGCTCCGACTCGTCTATCTTGTAGTCGTTGATCGAGGCGTCGCGCCGCTTCATCAGGCCTCTCTCGTCGAACTCCCACAGCTCGTTGCCGTGAGAACGCCACCACTGGCCCCCGGCGTCCCGGCTCTCGTACTCGAACCTGACCGCGATGCGGTTCTCGGTGAAGCACCAGAGGTTCTTCTGGAGCCGGTAGTCGAGCTCGCGGGTCCACTTGCGCCTGAGAAAGTCCCTTATGGCCTCCCTGCCCTCGAAGAACTCGTCGCGGTTGCGCCACCTAGAGTCCTCTGTGTAGGCGAGTGCTACTTTCTCCGGATCCCGGGTGTTCCAGGCGTCCTGGGCCTTCTTTACCTTCTCCCTGGCCGCCGCCTCGTCGAACGGCGGGAGCGGCGGGCGGGTCTGCTGGTCCATGCTCTGCTCCTCCTGTTTGCTTCTCCCCTATGTTTTCACAAACCGGCCGGCTCTACCCGGAAGCCTTCTCCGCCCCGCGCGGCGCGCGGTTTACCAGGTAGATACCGGAGACGACGAGGGCGGCGCCGGCGAGGAGCGGGGGTCCGAGCGTCTCATCGAGCACGATGGCCCCTATCA
>CADCUW010000519.1 GCA_902805985.1 uncultured Rubrobacteraceae bacterium | reverse complement strand
AGTGAAGCATCTTGAGAGCCTGACGGGTCATCCCGTACGGTTTCTGGGAGATGAGCCCCTGGATGCAGCCCTCTTTCATGAGCTCGACGCCTTGCGGCACGACGTCGAAGCCGACCACCTGCGTATCTCCGCAATTTCCAGCCTGTTTGACCGCCAGGGCCGCACCCGGCGCGTCCGCCCCGGTGACGCCGAAGAGGGCGTCGATACCGGACTGAGCTTGAAGAAGGCTCTCGGCCTTCGAGGTGGCTGTCGAGACCGATTCGTTCGTGATCTCGGTCGTCACTATCTCTATGTCCGGGTACTGTTTCAAGCCTTTTTTCAGGCCGTCGAGGCGTTGGCGGGCGTTGAGGGCCGTCACGCTCCCCGCGAGCACGCCAACCGTCCCCTTCTCGTTCATGGTCTTCGCCAGGGCTTCGGCCGCTTGCTCGCCTGCGGCCACGTTGTCCGTACCTACGTAGGCGAGGACTTCACTATCCGGCACCTCGGAGTCCCAGGCGAGAACGGGAATGTTCATCTCCCTGGCCCGGGCTATAGTCGCTTTTACCGTCTCCGGGTCGTTGGCCGATACCGCTATGCCGGCCGGATTGCGGTTGAGGGCGTTCTCGAAGATCTCGACCTGCTTGCCGGCGTCCGCCGTCTGCGGGCCGAGGAATTCCGCCGTTACGCCCAGCTCTTTGGCTTCCGCATTCATCCCCTTGCGGGCATCGAACCAGTAAGGGTTATCCAGAGACTTGGGCAGAAACACATATAGCTCTTCATCTTCGCCGCCTCCGGCCGAGAGAGCGCCGCCGCCACAACCCGCGGCCACGAACACCCCCATCGCAATTGCGGCAAGCACGACCAACCTCTTCATTGCTCCTCCTCTCCCACCGCCTGACATTCCCCGATCTCAGGACGGTATCTGTACTGATCTTCAGAAGTTCCAGACTATTAAGGTTCTCTCGCCCGCTTCACCCCCAGAAGGCCAAACAACATGTTATTTGGCAATGTTGGATGCTAGATCTCAAGCGCGACCGCTTCCTAGTGTGCTTGCAGCATCTGCCTGACGTACTCGACCCCCAATCGCGGGCTGGTAAGCACCTCTAGAGAGGTCTCCTCCTTCAGCCTCGGTGCGAGCCTCGTCATCGAGGCCTGGGCCAGTACGAGAATCTCCACCGAGGGGGCTAGTTTCCGGGCGCTTTCGACGACCATTGTGTCGTGGCGCTCCTTGTCGCCGCCCATGAGGATCTCGAAGGCGCCCTCGCTGAGTTCTCTGTGTACCTCGATCTCCTTCCCTCCCTCGGCGGCTCTCTGCTCTATCAGGTCCACGGTCGGCCCGAGGGTCGTCGGAACGGTGGCGAGTACCCCGATGCGTGTGGCGCTCTCCACGGCCTTGCGGGCCATGCCGTCGTCGATCCTCACGATAGGGGTGTCAACGTTCTGACGGGCGACCTCCATCGTTGGTCCCAGGGAAGAACAGGCCGAGAAGATTACGTCCGCGCCCGCCTCCTCCGCCGCCTGTGCCAGATGCACCATTCTCGAGGTGCTCCGGGTGCTGATGCCTTCCTCTCTCATCACGGTGGCGAGCACGTCGCTATCCACGAAATGAACGACCTCGGCCTCCGGCAGGATCTCCTCCAAAAGGTCGTTCACCGAAGACTCGACGTTCAGAAATACGAAGCTCGTATGAAGTACGGCCACTCTCTGTTTCATGCTATGCCTCTCTGAGCGGGTTCGCCCATCCATCCTCGCTGTCCTCCGTAAAGAGGCTGTCCAGGTCTTCCTCGGTTTGTGTCAGATGGTCGTGCATGGCCCATCTCGCAGATTCCGGGTCCCTGTCGCGTATCGTCCTCAAGATACGAGTGTGCGCCTCGATCGCTCGCGCCCGGATCTGTGGATAGCCCTTGGTCTGACGTCGAGCGGCCCAGACGAGTTGCCTTATGGGGTCAAAGAGCGCTGCGATAAACGCATTGCCCGCGGCGGCCATGATTGCTTGATGAAAATCTATGTCCGACTCGGCGATGGCGTCTATGTCATCCCCCGACTGCTTCATCCGTTCCAACGCCTCGGTAATAGCCTCGAGATCCCCCTCGGATCTGCGGGCGGCGGCGAGCTCCGCCACCCCAACCTCCACGAGACGGCGAGCCTCGATAAGCTTTTTCGGCAGAGCCCCCGCCCCCACCGCGTCCCCCGAACGGGCCACCAGGAGCGTCGGATCGAACGGGGACCAGTGGGAGATGGAATTGACGAACGTGCCGCGTCCGTGCTTTACCTCCAGCACCCGCTTCGTACGGAGGACCGTTATCGCCTCCCTAACGGTCAGCCGGCTCACCTCGGCCCGCTCCGCCAACACGGTTTCAGATGGCAAGACCGATCCCGGCGGGAAAACCCCCCTCACAATGTCGTCGACCAGATCCCCCACAAGCTGATCTACCAATCCTGTCTTGGCCAATCGCTTCCCCACCCATCCTACGTGTCATCAGATGATATCATCTGATGTCTTATGACAACAAATATAGCTATCTCGTTTATTTGTGTCAAGAGCGGGGTCACCATGTCCGGTGGGACGCTCGGCCCGCGATTGGGGCGCTGTGGCCGGTCCCCGACCGGCAAGACAAGGAACGCCGTAGGGCTGCTTCACGGAGGTACCGCGCCGGTGCTCACGATCGCCTCTGTCAAATCGGACAACGCCCCGGCCCTCAGCCCGAGACGATCGTGCAGACGCTCTCGGAACTCGCGCACTAGGGGCAGAGATGGTCGCGTACGTGCCTTGAGGCCCCCATCCTCGGGCTTGCCTACGCCTGCGTGTCGGGAACGGACGCGTAAGCTTCGGTGCCTTCGGCCGCCGCGGCGAGGGACGCGGGGTTCGACGAGCCCGATGCCCTGGCGGAGCGGTTGCTGATCCTGCTAGAGGGCGCCACCGCGACGGCGGCGATGCGCCGCAACGCCGAGACCCTAGACGTGGCCAGGTCCGTCGCACTGGAGCCGATGGACGACCGATCGCACTAAAGATCTCTTCTCCGGCCCCTTACGACCGAACGGTCCTCGTTATGCGTCTACAAATGGCGCACAGCTTGACCGCCCTTAGTTAGATCGGAAGCTAGGAGGCCGCGCCAGTAGGTGAGATACCTTTCGCAGACGACAGATATCCAAGCTATCATGAGGCCACGATACTCGAGGCTACGCCGGTAGCGAACAGCGTAACGGGGAAGGGTTTTATGCAGAAGGTGTACGATTATCCCGAATCAACCCGTCAGTCCGAGGATGTCACCACGGGGATAGTCTGGACTGAGACTCTGACGCAAACAACCACACCACCCATGATGGTCA
>CADCUW010000518.1 GCA_902805985.1 uncultured Rubrobacteraceae bacterium | reverse complement strand
GGCCGGCCCATAAGGGTGATCCTGGCCGACGACCACGTGATGGTGCGCCAGGGGTTCTCGGAGATGCTCTCGGCCGACGCGGGCATGGTGGTGGTCGGGGAGGCCGAGAACGGCCGGGAGGCCATAGCCCTGGCCGAAGCGACCAGGCCCGATGTGGTGATCCTGGACGTCGAGATGCCGGTCATGGGCGCGCAGGCCGCCCTCAAGAGGTTGCTCGACCTCTCGCCGCCGCCCAAGGTCGTCATCGTCACCGTCTTCGCCGACGGCCGCCTGGTGCAGGAGCTCCTGGCGCTCGGGGCGAGCGCCTATCTCTCCAAGGGCGCCTCCATGCGGACCCTCCTCGACACCATACGCTCCGTCGCCCGCGGCGGGGACGAGGAGAACGTGATCGTCTCGGTGCCCCGGGAGTCGCTGCGCAGTACCGAGGAGGACGACCCGGAAGACGGGCTCACCCGCCGGGAGCGGGAGATCCTGCTGCTCGCAGCCCGCGGCCTCAGCAACAGGCGGATCGGGGAAGACCTCCACCTCTCGACGGCCACGGTCAAACGCCACCTCTCAAACGTCTACGATAAACTCGGGGTCCACTCCAGGGGCGAGGCCGTCAGCAGGGCGATCTCGGAGGGCTGGATCTCCTCCTGGGACATCTCCCGACCCGCCGACTAACGTAACCGCCCCCGCCGGCCCGAGAACGGAAGCGACACCGAACCGGCCCCGGTGGTACCACGAACGCACATACTTCGATACGTCTGCGTTGGGAGTGGCCTTTCCGGGGTTTTCGGGGCGGCGGAGATCCATTACCGTGCTCCTACCCGTTGCGGCGCTGAATCGGGGATCACGGTCCTCGCGGGTCGATCTTCGTGCATGGAGAGTCTAAAGGTGTCGAAGAATGGGGTAGTGTTGTCGCGGGGTCCGAGGCGCCGCGTGACGATACGGTAGCCTGTCCGGCATCCCCGGCGGAGGGCTCCGCAAGGTGCGGTCTCGTCCTCGCCGGCCGGGTAAATGCCCGCATCAGTCGGGGTTCCGGGCCGCGGAGGTGGCGCGCTCGGTGCAGAAGTGGTTATTATTACGTTGCCTCCCAGGCGCCGTCGAAGGTCTGCCTCGGGGACGTTTATTAACCGATGGTGGTTTGAGAGAGGTTATATGAGATGAATATGCATGGTCGCGTGTATGAAACGCTCGGTAACCCGGACGAGGTGCCGGCGTGAACAGCATGGGATTCTTCGAGTACCTGGCCTCGCGCTGGGACGACCTGCTGGAGCTGTCCATCGAGCACGCGCAGGTCGTGCTGGTCTCGCTGCTCATAGCGACCGCGATCGGGGTAACCCTCGGGGTGCTCACGTACCGGCGCCCGGCGGCGGCCCAGGCGGTGCTGGCGGTGGCCTCGGCTATTCTGACCGTGCCATCGTTCGCGCTCTTCGGGCTGCTCATCCCGGTCTTGGGGCTCGGCTACACGCCGACGGTCGTGGCGCTCTCCTGCTACGCGGTGCTCTCCATACTCCGGAACACGATCACGGGCCTGCAGTCCGTGGACCCGGCGGTCACGGAGTCGGCCAAGGGCATGGGTTTGAGCGACTGGCAGCAGCTCTTCAGGATAGAGATGCCGCTCGCCTGGCCGGTTATAATCGCCGGCATCCGGGTCTCGGCGCTTTTGATCCTGGGCATCGCGGCGATAGCCGCCTACGTAAACGGACCTGGACTCGGCGGGGACATCTTCTCAGGCCTGAGCCGCATCGGCGGGGCGAACTCCCTGAACCTGGTACTTGGCGGGTTTTTGGGGATCATAGTCCTCGCGCTCGTATTCGAGGTCCTGTTCGCGCTTCTCGGCAGGTTGACCACTTCTAGGGGGTTGAATTGATGGAAGGCGAAAACCGGAGTAACTCCGGGACAAAGGCCATGATCCGGCTCGAGAACCTGACAAAGACGTTCCCGGGCCAGACAGAGCCCGCCGTGGAGGACCTCTCCATGGAGATCTACGAGGGCGAGATCGTCGTCTTCGTCGGGCCTTCCGGGTGCGGCAAGACCACGACGATGAAGATGATCAACCGTATCATCGAGCCGTCGGGCGGAAGGATCTTCCTCAACGGCGAGGACGTCACGACGACCAACTCGGACAAGCTCCGCCGCCGCATCGGCTACGTGATCCAGCAGATCGGCCTCTTCCCCCACATGACGATCGCCGACAACATCGCGACGGTCCCGAAGATGCTCGGCTGGGACAAGAAGCGCATTAGCGAGCGCACGGACGAGCTCTTGGAGACCGTCGGCATGGACCGCTCCTACCGCGACCGTTACCCGAAAGAGCTCTCCGGTGGGCAGCGCCAGAGGGTCGGGGTGGCCCGCGCGATGGCAGCCGACCCGCCGATCATGCTCATGGACGAACCCTTCGGCGCGGTGGACCCGATCACCCGCGAGCGGCTGCAGGACGAGTTCCTGCGGCTTCAGGAGGAGATCCAGAAGACCATCGTCTTCGTCACCCACGACATAGACGAGGCGATAAAGATGGGCGACAGGATCGCCATCCTGCGCGAGAAGTCCGTTATAGCCCAGTACGATACCCCCGAGCGCATCCTCACCGACCCGGCCGACCAGTACGTCGAGGACTTTATCGGGGCGGGGGCCTCCTTGAAGCGCCTGAGCCTGAGCAAGGTGCGGGACATAAAGACGAGCGAGTGGCCCGTCGCCCGGCTCACGGACAGCCCCAACGAGGTGAAGGAGCTGTTGCGCAAATCCGGCAAGGACTACGTGCTCCTGCTAGACGAGGACCGCAAGCCCAAACGGTGGGTCGGCGCCGAGGAGCTGGAGCTAAACGGCGTCCCCTTGAGGAACGCCGGGTGGCCGGCGGTCGCCATCGTCGAGGGCAAGTCGAGCCTCTACGAGACGCTCGACACCATGATCACCTCCTACAAGGGCTCCGCCATCGTCGTTGACGACCGGGGCCGCTACGAGAGCATCGTCGACTTCAGCACGGTCCTCCAGGCCATAGAAGAGATGAGGCCCGAGGAGAACCGCGTGGGAGGCGGTGCGTGAGGAGCACGCAGGAGCGGAGGGAGACCGCTCCCGCCGGGGAGTCCCCGCAGAGGCCGGCACCGGCCGGCAAGGCGGGCAGGGGACCGGGGACCGCGAAGACGCTGGCGCGCTACCTCACGATGCCGCTCCTGCTCGGGGCGGTCTGCCTGGGGCTCTACCTCTGGCTCGGTACTCTAGACCTCGACAGCATCGAGCAGAGGTCCATCAACCGGGAGGTCATCTTCCGGAGCCTGATCCGGCACCTGGAGATCACCGCCGTCGCCACCCTCATCGTCGTGGTGCTGGC
>CADCUW010000517.1 GCA_902805985.1 uncultured Rubrobacteraceae bacterium | reverse complement strand
GGCGGCCCGGCCCATCCCCATGGCGCTCGCCACTTCTTGGGGCACCTCGAGCTTCGGGTACTCGGCGTTCTCCACCGCCACCTCGCCGGGACCCTTGTAGACCACTATCCTGTTGTCGGCCATCAGCTACTCCTTCCACTGGCACTCACCCTCGCGGAGCGCCTGGCTCATTCTCACCCAGGAGCGTCGTTCCATACTCCCGGGTCCACCATCACAGGGCGGTTGCCCCCGCCTCGGCCACCTCTTGATCCTGATCCACGGTCCCGCCGCTCACGCCCACGGCCCCCACGAATTCACCGCCGCGCTCGAGCGGGATGCCCCCACCGAAGATCACGATCCGTCCCTCGCTGGTGGTGTTGATCCCAAACAATGGCTGTCCGGACTGAGACATGCTGCCCAACTCCTGGGTGGACATCTTGAAGCTCATTGCAGTGAACGCCTTGTCTACAGCGATGTCTATGCTGCCGAGCCAGGCCTCTTCCATCCGGGCGAAGGCCTTGAGATTCCTCCCCGCATCCACCACCGCAACGTTCATCGGCTGACCAATCTCTTGCGCCTTGTTCCGGGCGGCTGAGACTATCCTTTGCGCGTCCTCGAGCGTGATGCTTTCCATTCTCCTCCGTCCCCTTAGCTTCCCGTTTCCTTGTAACCTATCTTCCACACTAATCCTCCGCTAAAACCGCGCGTCGCCGTATCGCAGGTAGCCCAGCGGAGCGTGAGGAGCGGTGAGGAGCGATGCCCGTTTCGACCACCCCTTCCATTGATCATCGTTCGTGCTCCTCGGCGACTGGAAGTAGGAACACCACCACCCCTCGGTCGAACACCTGCAGGCACGAAACCCGTCGATTGCGGCCGGTGACAGGAACCGTAACTCTCCCCCTATAAGGGTCTGAATCTTTATGCGGTCTTGTAACACCGTCCCAGTCTCAGGCCCCGAACCTAGCCTGATAGTATCTATAGGGGCCCTAAAATCCGCATACCTATTCACCGCAACGGATAAATATTAGCCCAACTTCGGAGAACTCTACCAGTGCGAAGTTCGCACAATGGCCCTTCCACGCACTCCGGTGAATAGGGAAAGGTCGGGGCGCCGGCTAGCCGCCCGCCTTGAACTGCCCCACGCGCACCAGCAGGATCTCGCAATCGTCGCATTCGGCCCCGCTGCGCAGCACGTAGCGCAGGCGGTGGACCGTCATGCGGTCGAGGCCTTCCTCGACCTCGTTGTCGGGTATGCTCTTCATCGCCCGGGCCAACGCCTCCTCCATCGCCTCGGCGTCCGGGGGCGCGATCACGAGCTGGTCCCCGATGTCGTCCAGGGCGAGCTGGGGCCCCGAGAAGCCGTGCTCGGCGGCGAGGACCCTCACGTCGGCCATCACGGCGTCCGTCACGGCCTCGGCGGCCATCGGCCCCGAAGGCGTGCTCGCGATTAGCTGGTAGCCCACGCTACCCCCTCCTCCCCCCGGCCACGAAGCGCCGCACCCTCTCCCGCGTGGTGGGCCCGTTCGTCCCGTCGTGGTTCATGGCCTCCGTGCACCTTCCCTTCGTTCCCCCCGACCCCGACCCCCACCAGGGCCGCGGCGTCGCCACCCGCGGCTCCCAGGGTACATCACTCCGGCCCTCGCCCGCCTCGTCCCACCCGGCCGATCCTGGTCGGGCGTTTTACCCAGGTTCTTGCATGCGAACTTTTTGGAACCCCCTTTCCAGGCACTCCGGTGGATAAGCGCAAGAGGAAGGAGGCGCCGCGTCCACCAGACCGGCATTCCGCTTAGCGCACCGCGTAGACGTCGTAGCCTACCCGCGAGTTCTCCCCGTCGAACTCCCCAACGCCCAGGCACTGCAGCCGGTTGAGCCACTGCAGCTCGGGGGCGGCCGTTAGGAAGCGCAGCGCCACGCGCAGCACCACCTTGGGGGGCGCTTCGCCCCTCAAGAAGCGCTCGTAACCGTTGGCCCCAAGGTCCCCGACGCCCGTGGACGTTGCGGACACCAAGGCCCCCTCCCCGGCGTCGAACATCGCGCGGATGTCGAGTACGGCGACGCCGTCTGTGCGCAGCGTGAGCCAGTCGCCCCCACCGGGCGCACCGTGCCCCGGAGCTTGGGCCCGTCGACCTGGCCGCCGGTCACGTAGAAGTTGGCCCGTATGCCCCCCGGGACCGGTCCCACCACCTCGGGAGGGTCCACCGTCACCGTGTAGGAGAAGATGTGCTCAAGGTCGTAGTCGAACACGGCCGTTCCTCCTTCCTGCCCCACCACCCAAGCGAGGCGGCGCTCCTCGACGGTACCATCATGCATCCGGACGCCGATGGGCGAGTCGCCCAAATGGGTGATACTCGCTACTTCCTTTGCTAACTACTTCCGGTAAAGACCCTACTACGCCGCTAGGTGAAAAAAGCACGAGGGAGGGCCGGCGCCTATCATGGAACGATGGAACTCGGGAAGACCGCGCGCTACGCCTCCGCCACGGCGGCTCTGGTGGTCCTCGCCTCGTCGTTTGTCTTCGTCGTGCGAGAGCGGCGTCGCCCGACGCCGCTCTCGCCCCGGCTCTTCTTCCTGCTCGAGAACCCGCTCACGGGGGCCTTCGTCGGGGCCCCGCTCCTCGTGGGAAGGCTCGGCCTCGCCCCGGGCATGAAGGTGCTGGACGCCGGCTGCGGGCCCGGCCGCCTGACGGTCCCCCTCGCCAAGGCGGTTGGGCCGGGCGGCAGGGTCGTCGCCCTGGACGGCCAGCCCGCCATGCTCGGCCGGCTCGAGGGGAGGCTGCGGGCGGAGGGCGTGAAGAACGTTCGGCCCCTCCTTGGGAAGCTCGGCGAGGGCGCGCCGGTGGTCGAGGAGGGCGGCTTCGACCGGGCGGTCTTGGCGATGGTGCTGGGCGAGGCCCGCGATCGGGCGGGGGCGCTGCGCCAGCTCCACGGAGCCCTCAGGCCCGGGGGCGTACTCTCGGTGACGGAGATCTTCGGCGATCCGCACCACCTTGGGGCCTCCACAGTCCTCAAGGACGCCGAGGCGGCGGGGTTTCGGCTCGTGGGGCGTTTCGGGGCATTCCCGGCCTACACGTTGAACCTCGAGAAGGAACCCGTTCGGTCCCAGGGCACTTCTGGTTAGGCGCCGTCGGGCTCCAACCGTATCTCCTGGCCACTATCACCCAGTACGGCACGAAACGTCACTCCCGGTATCTTCATGTTTTGGGACGCACACGTTGGCTCACTATCGCTTCGGTTGATGCTCCCCGAGCGACCGTTTCGCCCGCTCCACCGCGGGCGGTATCACCTCGCCGATGCCCGCCCGCACCCGCAGCGTCGCCGCCCCGTCGTAGGGCGTCTCGC
>CADCUW010000516.1 GCA_902805985.1 uncultured Rubrobacteraceae bacterium | reverse complement strand
CGGACCTACTCGCTCACCGGTCCGTGGCCGCGAGTTTGGCGGCGAAGCAGACCAGGAACGCGCCGAACGCCCGTTCGATCCACCGGCGGGCGACGGGTGCCGCGAGCACGAGGTCGCGTATGGCGGCGCTCGCGAACACGTAGGCGGTGAACACGGCGAGGGTCATGAGCATGAAGGTCCCACCGAGCCAGATCAGCTCGGCGTCGAGCAGGCTCGGCGGGGCGTCGAGGAACTGCGGCAGGAAGGCGAAGAAGAACAGGGTCAACTTCGGGTTGAGGACGTTCAGAAGTACCCCGCGCCGCACGATCGGACCCGCGGGATCGCTTGTGGCCGCCCCGCCGTCCAGCGGCAGGTCGCCGGCACGGCGGATCATCGATAAGCCCATGTAAATGAGGTAGGCGACCCCCGCCCACCGGACAACCTCGGACACTACCGACCCGGCCTGCATGATGCCGGACAGACCGAGCATGGCAGCCAGCATGTGAGGGACGATGCCTAGAGTGCAGCCGACGGCCGCGAACAACCCGCGCCGGCGACCGCCCCCGATCGAGCTCGAGACCGTGTAGACCACCCCGGTGCCCGGTATGAGGACCACGACGAGCGACGTCAGCAGGAACTCGACGGACATGCCCGGGAGGCTAGTCGCTCCGGGAGAGCCTGTCAAGAACCTTGTGTACCGGGCGCGATCCCGGCGGCCGGGCTCCAAACTCGGGATCAGGTCCCGGTCTTGCGGGCCGAAGGAAGCCCCGGAAGCCCTTCGGCGGAGCGGACCGCCCGTACGATGGCCCTCTCCATGACGCGCGCGCCCCACACCCCGACGATGTCCGTCGCGACGTCCAGATCACCCACGGAGGCGGCGAAGGCGACGTCGCCGTCCACGGTGGTGTGGACGGGGTGGACGGCGCGCGCCAGCCCGTCGTGGGCCATCTGGGCGACCTTTACCGCCTGCGGCTTGCTCAGCCGGGCGTTGGTCGCCACGATGCCTAGAGTGGTGTTCTCCCCCCACCGCAACCGCGAGGCGGCCTCCGGCAGCAGATACGCCGTGTCGCCGGGCGTGCCGTCTTCGAGGCGCGGTCCCGCGAGGGTCTCGTTCGTCTCGGGGTCGCGGACGTCGCCGAAGGCGTTCACGGCGGCTATGGCGCCGACGACGAGGCCGTCGTCGAGCTGTACGGAGGCGCTGCCGACGCCGCCCTTCATCGCCCGGTCCATGCCGAGCACCTTCCCGACGCTAGCACCTGTCCCAGCCCCGACGCTTCCCTGCTCGAAGTCTCCGGCCACAGCGGAGGACGCCGCCTCGTAGCCCATCGCCGCGTCGGGACGCGCGGCCGGGTCGCCCACGACGAGGTCGAAGAGGACGGCCGCCGAGACGAGCGGGATGCGGGCGACGCCGATGTCGAGGCCGACGCCCCTCTCCTCCAAAAAGCGGACGACGCCGTCGGCGGCGGCCAGGCCGAAAGCGCTGCCGCCGGTCAGCAGGAGGCCGTGGGTGCCCCTGACGGCCCCGATGGGCCCGAGGCGGTCCGTCTCGCGGGTGCCGGGCGAGGAGCCCCGCACGTCCACGCCGACGACGGCGCCTTCGGGGTTATCAAAGAGGATGACGGTGCAGCCGGTGAGGCCCTCGCGGTCGGTGGCGTGGCCGACGAGCACGCCCGGCACGTCACACAGGTTGTCCGGCACGGGCCTAGCCTTCTTCCGGGCCGTCCGTCTCCGGCAGGTCCCAGTCCTCCGGGTCCGCGGGTTCGACGCCGGGGTTGTCGCGGGCGAGGCGGCCGAGGGGTACGATCTCCTGGTCCGAGCGCTTGGGGCCCACCTGGACGACCACCGCGTCCCGGACCATCGAGTAATCGACGACCTTGCCGTCCCTCTCCCCGAGCTTGACGATGGAGTTTCGGAACGGGGCGCGCTCCTTGAACTCCTTGTAGGCGTCGTGCTCGTAGCGCATGCAGCACTTGACCTCGCCGCAGCAGCCGATGATCTTCTCGTTCGGCGTGACGCCCTGCTGCTTGGCGAGCCTGACGTTTACGGGCCCCATGTCCCTGGCCCCGCTCCACGTCGCGCAGCACAGCGGCAACCCGCAAGTATCGCAGCCGCCCGTATCACCAGAACGGTCCAAAAAGCCGAACCGGCGCAGCGTGACCTGCGCGTCGTAGGCGCGCTGGAGCCCGTCCTTGATAGGCCTGAGGTCCAACTGCTTCTCGTCGGCCTGGTACTTGACCTCTACGTACTGGCCGTCTAGGGAGACGTCGCACCCGATAAACTCCACGCCGCCTATCCGGTGGTCGCGGGCGAGCTTGCGGGCCTCCACGCGGATCTCACGCCCGAGTTCCCTGTTCCGGTCCTCCTCGCGCTCGTCCTCCTCGGTCACGACGCGCACGATGTCGTACGGGTCGGCGTAGGCCTCGCGGCGGCGGGGCGTGAGGGCCACGCGCCCTACAAAGTCCCCAACCTCGGTCGCGACGACGACCCGGTATCCCACCCTCAGGTCGAGGTCTCGGGCGTAGCAGAGCCTGGCTACGCCCCAGCCCGGGATGCGGACGTCGACGAGCCGGGGAAGGGTTCTAGTATTCTCCGCCGTATCCGTGATAGCGCCACCTCCAGGATCGCCTCCGGGGAGACATTATACGCAAGCGCCGCCCGCGCTTCCCCCAACGCGAGCGCGGCCCCGGCCCAGTCGGCGCCGGGATGCTCGTCCACCCTGGCCCGCAACTCCTCCACCCGGTCGACGTTCGCCACGAGCTCCTCGGCCCCGACCGCCACGGCCGCCGCGTCCCGGTACGTCAGGGACAGAAGGTCGATGGCCTCGCGCACCGCCGCGTCCCGCGCCGCCCTGCCCGCTCGCTTCGCCCCGTCTTTCGCCCGCCGGTCAGGCTCCTCGATGGAGTCCAGGACCTCCTTTTCCCGCGCCGCGCCCAGCGCCTCCGCCCTGCCCACGATCCCCTCGACCGCACCATGACGCGCCTCGAAGTCCTCCGCGACGGAGAACCCGGCCCCGAAGACCGTCTGCCGCAACTCCTTCATCTCGGAATCCTCCGCGTAGCGCAGCGCCAGCCCTACGCTCCCCCTCCCAAGCGCCGCCGCGAGCTCGGGCTCCTCAACGCCACGCCCGCGCAAGAACTCCTCCACCTCTACCGTGGGAACGGGGTTGAACCTGACGGCCTGGGCGCGGGAGAGGATCGTGGGCAGCACCCCCTCGCGAGAGCCGGCCAGAAGGACGAAGACCGTATCCCCCTCGGGCTCCTCCAGCGTCTTCAGCAGCGCGTTCGCCGCCTGCACGTTGAGCGTATCGGCCTCCAGGATAAACACCCGGCGCGCGCCCTCGAAAGGACGGC
>CADCUW010000515.1 GCA_902805985.1 uncultured Rubrobacteraceae bacterium | reverse complement strand
TGTATCTCCGTCAGCCGCGCGTATCGCCACGGGGAGGTGCTTCCTGCCGGGCGGGAGGCTGTTGCGAACCTTCCTCTTCAAGATCTTGCGCCTCGCCCACGATCTTGTCGTCCAGGTATAGCCCGAGAAAGTAGCGCGCGAAAGCCGAAACCGGGCCGGCCACCAGGGCCGCACCGGCGGAGACCGCCACGCTCGGGAGGAGGAGCGTGGCCGCGGACAACGCCGCGGCCACAAAGAGGCTCGGGCGCACCTTCAACGTAGCCTCACGGGCCATCGAAACGCTACTTTTCGGCCCACCTTGGCCTCCATATGCCGGCTAAATCCATGCTCCAGACGTCGCTCGTACCCCTTTTCGGACAGTCTCGGAAGGGGTGTTCTCCGAACTTCGTGCTGAGAGGGTTCTACGAGGCTCGGCCCACGAGTGGGATCGCGCCCCCTAGCTCGCGCTCTTCTCGCAGTCCACGAACACGTCGGCTTTGTCGGGTCCTATCACCAGCGACCGGTCCACCGTGTCCGTGCCGCCCCCGCAGTCCATCCTGTCCCGCCCGTCCAGGCCGCGCATCAGGTCGTCGCCGCCGCCCCCGAGCATGCGGTCCCGGCCGTCGGTGCCCATGAGCCTGTTGTTCCCATCGTCCCCGTTGAAGACCCCCGCAAGCGCCGCGCCGCTCGCGAGCAGCAATGCCAAAGCTATGGTCGCCAACACCAGTCCCGTTCTACGCACAGAAGTCTCCCATCGACCGCGGCTCCAACAAAGCTTCACCCAACTATCTCACACCGTTATCGGCTGCGCGCCCGACGCGTGGGTCCTATTCACCGGGGCGCGTGGAAGGTCCATTCCGCGAACTTCGGGCGTAGGGAGTTCTAAGAAGTTCATCCCCCGACGGCGCCGTGCTAGGCTAGCCGGGTGCCGAACAGGATCTCGATCTCGGGCCCCATCGTGCGCAAGGCCGCGCTGATCGTGGCCGCTATGTTGGTGGCCATGCTTCCGTTGGCGGCCTGCGGCGGGGAGGGAAAGGGGGACGGAGCTGGTGCGCCCCCGCCGGGCGAAGGAAGCGGATCCGCCGGTTCCTCCCCCAGCGCCAACTCTCCCTCGGAGAAACCCAACATCGTCCTCGTCCTGGCCGACGACCTGGACCTCTCCGTATTCGAGGGCTCGACGCTGGACTCCGCCTGGGTCCCGGAGGGTGCGAGCTTCACCAACGCGCTTGCCACCACCTCACTGTGCTGCCCGTCCAGGGCCTCGATCCTCCGCGGCCAGTACGCCCACAACACCGCCCTCTGGAACAACGACAACTCCGAGTGGCACGGGGGCGCCGAGTACTTCCGCGAGAGCGGCCTCGAGGAGGAGACCTTGGCCACCCTCCTGCAGGAGAACGGTTACGAGACGTGGTACGGCGGCAAGTACCTCAACGGCTACGGCGAGCCCGGTGAGGAGGGGAGCTACGTGCCGCCCGGGTGGGACCACTGGGCCGCGTACGCGTCCGCGGGCATAAACGTCGACGGCCGGACCGTCCCCTACCAGGGCCACTACACCGACTGGCTATCCGACCGGGCCAGGGCCTTCCTAAAAGAGCGGGAGGGCGACGAGCCGTTTTTTATGCACGTAGCGTCCCTGGACACCCACGAGCCCCTGATCGCCCCCGCCCGACACGCCGAAGCCTACCCGGACGCCCGGGCGCCCAGGCCCCCCTCCTTCGGGGAGGAGGACGTCTCCGACAAGCCCCGGTGGGTGCGCGGGGGGCGCCTCGCCGGCAGGCCCGTCTCTCCCGAGGCTGCGGCCCGCTACGACGGGCTGCAAGCCGCACGCATGCGGACCGCCCTGACGCTGGAGGACCTGAGCCGGGAGCTGACGGACGCCCTCTCCCGCGCCAGGGAGCTCGACGAGACCTACCTGGTCTTCACCTCCGACAACGGCTTCCACCAGGGCCTCCACGGCGTCAGGGCCTCCAAGTCCACGCCCTACACCGAGGCGCACGAGGTCCCGTTCGTCGTTAGGGGCCCGGGGGTGCCGGGGGGCTCCTCCTTCCCCGAGCTCGTCGCCAACACCGACATAGCCCCGACCGCGCTCGACCTCGCAGGTATTGGGGCGCCGGGCTGGATGGACGGCAGGAGCCTCGCGCCCTTCTTCGACGGCTCCTCCCCCGAGGTGTGGCGAGAGTCTCTGCTGATAGAGGGCGCGAGGAGCGGCAGCCCCAAGAGGCCAGCCTACTCCGGAGTGCGACACCAAGACGAGGCCTACGTGCGCTACGAGACCGGCGAAGAGGAGTACTACGACCTCGGCGAGGACCCGCACCAGATGGAGAGCCGACCCGAAGACGCACCGTCGTCGATAAAGGACGACCTCGCCGCCCTCAAGGATTGCTCCGGGGACGGCTGCAGGAAAGCCGAAGACCCCTAAAAGCTTGGTCTGTCGAGGCCAGCTCGTTGGAGCCTACTCACTCAAGCCCGTGGAAGGATGATTCTCCGAACGTCGGGCTGAGGGGGTTCTAGGAACCTCGGGCTGACGCGATACCGTATCGGTGGGCCTACTCGGCGACGACCTTGCGCACGAGGAGTCCACTCGCCGCCGCAACGGCGCTCGAGAAGACCAGCAGCACCGCAAGACCGGGGCCGCCGGTCTCGGGCAGTCCCCCGCCTTCCCCGTCGGCCGCCGAACCCTCCTAGGAGGCCGAGGATCCGGGGGTGGTGCTCTTGGAAGACAGCAGACCGGCCTCCTCGCATTGTCCCAGCACGCGCCGGGCCTGCTCCAGGTCCGGGTCGTCATTCGCGCGGGGCACGGACGAGGCGAACGAGCGGCAGTCGGTGGCCAGGTCGCCGTCGATGACGACGGTCCCGTCCTCCTCGAGAACGTAGTCCGGGGGATCCCCTCCCGTCACATCGGCCAGCGCCGGCGCGGCGGCGACCGCCACGCAGCACCCACCCAGGACAAGTACGAGTACGACCACCGAGGCGAGCGCACGCAAGCGTTCCGTCATGGGCCCATCCTACCCCTATTCACCCAACATCGTGGAAGGATCATTCTCCGAACTTAGCATACGGGATTCTGCATAGGTCGGCTTTCCGAAGGCCTTCGGACCACTCCCGTGACGTCGTGGGACATAGAAGGAGACGCAACATCTCGTGGGTCCGCATAGAGATGCACGGAACCGGATAGAGTCTTCCACGTACGATTCTCTCAAAATGGCACCGTTGCGCGCCCGTGGGGACAAAACGAGTGAAGGTACATTGCTCTTAAAGTGCGGGCGAAGCCGGAGCGAGCTGACAAGCTATTCTCGTAGCGCCGCCAGCGCCAGCAGCCCGGCCGCGGCGAGGAGGGCGGCGACGAGTTGGATCTGCCA
>CADCUW010000514.1 GCA_902805985.1 uncultured Rubrobacteraceae bacterium | reverse complement strand
GACCTCGCTCGAGAGCGAGACGTGAACGTCCGGCAGGGCCTCGCGCAGGGCCTGCCCGACCCGTTTCTCGTGCTCCGGGTGGGCGAAGGCGAAGAGCAGGCAGACGGCCACGGCCTCGATCCCGGCTTCCTGTAAGGCTTCGACCGTGCTCCGCAGGCTCGTTTCGTCGAGAGGTTCGATCTCGCCCTCAGGACCCATCCTCTCCTTTACCGTGAAGCGGAGGTCCCGCGGCACCAGCGGCGGCGGGCGGTCCCGGGCCAGGTCGTAGAGAGAGGGGCGGTTCTGGCGGGCGATCTCCAGCACGTCCCTGAAGCCCTCCGTCGTAACGAGGGCCGTCCTGGCGCCCCGGCGCTCCAACAGGGCGTTCGTCGCCACCGTCATGCCGTGGGCGAGAGCGCCGACGGAGGCTGCCTCTACCTCGGCTGTCTGTATCGCGTTCATCACGCCCTCTGACTGGTCGCGGGGGGTGGAGGGGACCTTCGCGGTGACGAGCCTTCCCTCCGAGAGGGCGACGAGGTCGGTGAAGGTGCCGCCGACGTCGACGCCGAGCCTCACTCGACTACCCCGAAAGCCGCGAGGATCAGGCGCAGGCCGAGCAGGGCTGCCACGACGAGGACGAAGCCGCCGAGCACGTTTCCGATGATGCCGTTCTTGAAGTCACCGAGCAGGTTCGAGCGGTTCATGGCGAAGAGCAGGAAGAGCACCACGATCGGGAGGAGGACGCCGTTGGCCGCCTGGGCGAAGAGTATGGCGGCGACGGGGTTGGTGCCGAGGACGGCGAGCACCGTCCCGACCACGAGGACCAGGGCCCATACCGCCCTGAACCTCAGACCCGACAGGTTCCGTTCCCAGCCCAAAGCCCCCGAGGTCGCGTAGGCGGCGGCCAGGGGGGCCGTGATCGCGCTGGTCAACCCGGCGGCGAAGAGGCCGAGGGCGAAGAAGTACTTGGCGAGCGGCCCCAGCAGCGGCTCCAACTGCCCGGCCATCTGGCCTGCGTCGGTGATCTCGATCCCCCGCTCGAAGAAGGCCGCCGCCGCGGTGGAGATGACGGCGAGCGTTATGACGCCGCCGAGGATGATGGAGAGCGTGGTGTCGAACCGACTCTCCGAGAGCGCTCGGCCCGTTGGCACGTCCTCTGACCATTTCTCCTGCACGCTGCTCGCGTGGAGAAAGAGATTGTAGGGCACGACGGTCGTACCGATCAGGGCCACCGCCGTCAGCAGCGAGCCCTCTGGGATGCCGGGCGCGAAGATGCCGGCCAGGATGTTGCCCAGGTCGGCCGGCCTCAGAACGAGGACCGCCGTCACCACGAATACCACGCTCATCAGGATCACCAACCCCACGAGCACTCGCTCGATGAGCTTGTAGGCGCCGGAGGCCAGAAGCGCGAACGCCCCGAGCCCCACGGCGACGGCCCAGACCTGGGTCGGCAGGCCGAAGATCGTCTCCAGGCCGAGCGCGGCTCCCGTAATGTTGCCCGTCTCGAAGGCGGCGTTGCCGAAGGTTATGGCCGTCACGATAAGCAGCACCGAAACCACCTTGACGACGGGGCTGTCGAACGTGGTGCGCAACGCCTCCCCGAGTCCCTCTCGGCTCACGATGCCGAGCCTGGCGCTCATCTCCTGCAGGATGATGGTCGCGAAGATGGAGAAGACCAGGGCCCACAGCAGCGCGTAACCCGTGCTCGCCCCGACCACGCTCGCCGTCGTTACCGTGCCAGGCCCGATAAAGGCCGCCGCGACCAGCAGCCCGGGCCCCAGGTTTCTGAGCCTATTCATCACCGTCTACTTGCCCCTCCCCGGTCTCCAACGTCCGTAAGCAAACTATCACTCCGCCAAACCCCCGTAAACGGCCGGATATATAGAAAGATCGCCGGTGTCTCGCGAAGCGCCCATCTCACCTCAGACGGACAGCAGTTCCCTGTTGGTCATGCGGGTGACGAACATATGCCCCGGGGCGTGGGTGACCATTATCTCGGGCGCGGCTTCGAGCGCCACCGCCTGCGGCGTCACCCCGCACGCCCAGAACACGGGAAGCTCACCCGCCCTCATCTCGACTGGCTCCCCGTAGTCTGGCCTGTCGAGGTCCGCGATGCCTATGGCCCCCGGGTCCCCGACGTGGACCGGCGCCCCGTGGACCTGCGGGACGCGGGCCGTGGTCGTCACGGTGAGCGGGACGAGACGCGCCGGTACCGGGCGCATCGAGACGACCAGGGGTCCCGAGAACCTACCGGCCGGGGTGCAGGGGACGTCCGTGCGGTACATGGGGACGTTGGTGCCGGCCTCGATGTGGCGGACCGGCACGCCAGCCGCCAGGAGCGCCTCCTCGAACGAGAAGCTGCACCCGATCAGGAACGAGACGAAGTCCTCCCGCCACAGCTCCCGCAAGTCCGTCGGCCCGTCCATGAGCTCTCCGTCGCGGTAGACGCGGTAGCGGGGCAGATCCGTGCGCAGGTCGGCCCCCGGGGCGGTGAGCTTCGGTTCGGGATCTCCCGGGTCGGTTGCCTCGATCAGGGGACACGGCTTCGGGTTGCGCCCGCAGAACCGCAAGAAGTCGAAGGCGTCCGCTCTGGGCAGCACGACGAGGTTCGTCTGCACGTACTCCCCGCAGACGCCGGGCGTCGGACGGTCCCATTCGCCCGCCCGGCACGCCCGCCAGAGGTCTTCGGGGCCGGATATCTCTGTGCCGGTGGTCAAGGCATCGTCCCTCGCTCGCCATCCCGTCCCCGGAAACATTAGCAGCGCGCGCGCCCACAGTCATCATGCCGGAGTACGGGCGATCGTTGGCGCGTGGCCCCGCGGTTGGCTAACCTGACGGTCAACCGTACCGAGAGGGGAACTTATGTCCGGGGTCCGCGTCTTCGACCTGGAGCAGCCACGCACCGAGGGGATGCCGATCCACCCCGCCCATAAACAGGCCGGCTACTCCTACCTGCTGCACCGCCGCCACGAGGACGATTACCGCCCGGAGGAGTCGGGCCCGCGCACGGGCTCTGCCGGCATCCTCGTCTGCGGCGAGCACACCGGCACCCACATCGACGCCCTCTCCCACCAGGCCGACGCCCTGACCCTCTGCGGCGGCATCCCCGTCTCCGAGGTCCAGACCCCCCGCGGGTTCACCGAGC
The DNA here is from genome assembly GCA_902805985.1 of uncultured Rubrobacteraceae bacterium. GTDB lineage: Bacteria > Actinomycetota > Rubrobacteria > Rubrobacterales > Rubrobacteraceae > Rubrobacter_D. Next base: position 228 of record CADCUW010000514.1, on the reverse strand, counting down.
ACGGCGTCGAGAAGATCCCCGCTATCGTGGCGCCCGGCATCCTACTGGACGTGGCTGCCTTCGAGGGGGTCGAGGCGCTGGAGCCTGGCCACGTCGTCACCGACACGAATCTCGCGGCGTGCTGCGAGCGGCAGGAGGTCGAGGTCTCGCCCGGGAGCGTGGCGCTCGTGCGGACCGGCAACGGCGTGTTCTGGGATGACGAGGAGCGGTATCTCGCGGGACCAGGGA